>NZ_JAULLI010000007.1:0-69029 GCF_030518115.1 Ligilactobacillus sp. 110_WCHN | reverse complement strand
AATTTAAAATAATGAATGACAACGCTTTACTCTAATTAGAGATATGAGATAATGAAAGCGTAGAACGATACTACTTAATTACAGGAGATCAAAAAAATGGACATTTTACAACATACATTTGGACGTTATCAGAATGAAAAGGTTACGGAAATCACGTTGGTCAATGACAATGGGGTTGAAGTGTCATGCCTAACGATGGGCGCAATTTGGTACCGGTTCGTAGTGCCAGAAAATGACGGAACGAAGAAAAACTTGTTGTTAAGTTTTGACGGAATTGACGATTATTATTCAAACAATCAAAACATTTGCAAGTCGATTGGTCGGGTCGCCGGCCGGATCAAAGGCGCTTCGTATGATTTGAACGGTAAGCATTATCAATTACCGGCAAATGAAAATGGCAATACATTGCACGGTGGTCCGAACGGTTTTTCAACGTTGAATTGGAACTATTCAACTTCAATTTCAAAGAATGGCATCAGCGTTATTTTTCAACGGAAGATCGATCAAGAAATGGACGGATTTCCGGGCAACATTTTAGCAACGATCATTTATACGTTGAACAACAATAACCGGGTAACGATCGCATATAGTGCAATGAATGGCAAGGAAGATACGCTTTTCAATCCAACGTGCCACGCATACTTTAACTTAAGTGACCGGCGTGATTTGACAACACATGAAATGCAGATTAACAGCACCGGAATTTTGGATGTGAATAATCAAATGATCCCAACCGGTGAAGTATTGTCCGTTGCGAATACACCATATGACTTCCGCGATTTCAGCAACGTTGCTTTAGCAGTCGGCAAGGTCCACGGCCTTGATACGGCGTATGTTGTAAACGGTCCTGGTCAAGGAACGAAACCAGTTGCGGTTTTACGTGACCGGGAAAGCGGCCGCCAGATCACGGTCAACTCCGACCGGAATGGCCTAGTGGTTTATACTCCGGAAGAAATTGCGGATCAAAATATGTCATTCAGCCGCGACCATGGCGAACCAGCTAACAAGAACGAAGGAATCGCGCTTGAATGTCAAATGCTGCCGGATGCAATTCACCAAGATAACTTTGGCGATATTGTTTTGCCGCGGTACAGTAAGCAAACATACCGGTTCTCATTTACCTATGACCGGATCAAAAATGAAGATTAGTGGAGTAAATTGAAATGCAGAATTTCTTATTTGACTTTGACGGGACGATTGCGGACTCTGGCGATGCAGCTACCCTTGCGACCCAAGCATGCTTTAAGGATTTTGATCTTGAAGTCCCGACGGCCGAAACGGTGTGGTATTATATGGGGGTTCCGATTGAAACCTTTATTCCGGAATTAGTTGAAAAACAAGGCAAGCATTATTCAGCTGAACAGTTTGAAGCAATGTACGACAGTTTTCGCCGGCACTATGGCGAAATCGAACAGGAAACAACGACCTTGTTCCCGCAGATGAAGGACACGCTGACTGCATTGAAAGATGCCGGTAAGAAGCTCTTCATCGTTTCAAGCAAGGCTTCGACTTCGCTCAAACGGAATTTGAAGACGCTTGGAATTGCCGATTTGTTCGATGATTTGATCGGCTCTGATCAAGTTGAACATTATAAACCAGCTCCAGATGGGGTCTTGATGGTGATTGAAAAGTATCATCTGGATAAGAATGAATCGGTGATGATCGGCGATGCGAAGTATGATCTTCAAATGGGCAAGGCCGCCGGCGTGAAAACATGCGGCTGCTTGTGGGATACGTTTGACGCGCAATTATTAAAAGCTGAAAACCCAGACTTTCTTTTAGAAAAGCCCGCCGAATTATTGAATATTTAAGTGAAAGGTGTAATGAGCCAGGGATAAAGCGTGGTTTCATTACACCTTTAATGTATAATTAAATTATTGTGAACTAACAGATGGAAAGGGAAAAGGATTAATGAGTTTATGGCAACGCTTTTTGAATAATACGCGGTTACGGCGGTTTGTGATCCTGCTGTTTTTGATTGGAATTTTATTTGCATTTCACAAAATGATCAGTATTATTCTGCTGACGTTTATTTTTTCATTTTTGATCATCCGGTTGATCAACTGGATTCAAAAGCGGATCAAGATCCCGTCGCCAGTGATCGTGGTCGGGGTGTACCTGTTGCTGATTCTGTTATTTGTGGCGGCAGTCACGACCTATGTTCCAAAGTTGATCGTTCAGTCGGAAAACATGATCCATTCGATTTTGCATTTTTACAAGCACTTGCCAGAAGGAGCCGGTGAAATCGCAACGTACGTTTCAGCCTACATCAAGCACAGCGACTTTAGCCAGCAGCTGAAAGGCGGAATGACGGTTATTTTTGGCTATATCAGCAAGGCCGGCTCAATGGGCTTTACGTTCGTAATGTCATTGCTACTGAGTTTCTTCTTTACGGTCGAAAAGGATACAACGTTTAAATTCTCACGCAGTTTCTTGGAAGGACCGTACTCATGGATTTTCAAAGACATTTATCACTTTGCGAAAATCTTTACCAATACATTTGGGGTTGTCTTAGAAGCGCAATTTTTAATTGCGATCGTGAACACGATTCTGACGTGCATTGGGCTGGCGATCATCGGCGTTCCGCAAATTGCCAGTTTAGCTGTGATGATTTTTGTGTTAAGCTTGATACCAGTTGCGGGGGTCATCGTTTCGACGATCCCAATGTCGTTTGTTGCGTATACGGATGGCGGATTCCGCGATGTCGTTTACGTCCTGATCATGTTGTTGGTCATTCATGCGATCGAAGCCTACATTTTGAATCCGAAGTTCATGTCAAGCCGCACCGAACTGCCGATTTTTTACACCTTTGTTGTGTTATTTGTTTCAGAACGGCTTTTCGGAACATGGGGCTTGATCGTTGGAATTCCGATTTTCACTTTCTTATTGAATGTGTTGGAGATCGAACCGCATCCGGGCCGGCATCAGAAATTGCATCGGAAAGTGCAACAGCGGCGCAAGAAAGGTGAGAGCAATGAATAAGGAAGATTTTGTAAAACAATATGCGGTTGAACGCCAAAATACGAATTCGGTAAAGTGGGACGGCATGCAAGCCAAGTTCGGCGGAAACGATCTGTTGCCGATGTGGGTTGCCGATATGGAATTTAAGACGCCGGAAGCAGTTCGGGAAGCGCTGCATGCCCGAATCGATGAAGGGGCATTCGGTTATTCATTTACACCGGACACATACTATGATGCTTACTTTACATGGCAAAAAGAACGGTACGGAATTGAACTGCACAAGGAATGGGTGCGGTTTAATCCGAACGTGGTGCAATCATTAAGCAACCTGGTTCAGTTATTGACAAAGCCGAGGGATGCCGTGATGGTTTTGCAACCCGTTTATTTCCCATTTATGGATGTGATTGAAAAGAACGATCGCAAGTTAGTTGTTTCAAATTTGATCGATAATCACGGTCATTATGAACTTGATTTGGACGACATGCGGCAAAAGATGATCGATAACCAAGTCCGGTTAATGATTTTCTGTAACCCGCATAATCCGGTCGGCCGGGTATGGTCAGCCCAAGAACTTGAAGATGTCCTGGAACTTTGCCGTCAGGAACAAGTATTAGTGATTTCAGATGAAATTCACCATGATTTAATGATCGATGGCAGCCAATTTACATCAATGTTGAACATTAGGGATGGTTTTTACCGCGATAACCTGGTCGTTGTTGATTCCCCGTCGAAAACCTTTAACTTGGCGTCATTGTGGAACAGCCATGTAATCATTCCCAATCCGCAAATTATGATGCGCTATGACGCATATCAGGAACGGATGAAGAATCCGGGCGGTTGTTTGTTAGGCCAAGTTGCGGGGGAAGCCGCATACCGGCATGGTACTGAATGGCTTGAAGGATTGCTTGAAACGATTGCGGATAACTATCATTATGTTCGTGATGAATTAAAGAAGGAACTTCCAGAAGCTGTGATTTCACCGCTTGAAGGAACGTACCTTGCATGGATCGACCTTTCGCAACTCGTCGCAGCTGAAGATCTGCAAACTGTCATTCAGGACAAAGCAAAGTTGGCCGTTGATTTTGGCGACTGGTTCGGTGAAGCGGGCAAAGGGCACATCCGCTTTAACTTAGCGACGACGCCGGCCAATGTCCACCAGGCAACGAAGCAGTTAATTCAAGCAGTTCGGGCATATCAGGAATAATTTGTTAAAGAGACTATTAATTTTTAATAATTCAGTGTAAAATATTCAGTGTAATATCTTAATTCAAGAAAGAGGTTACGAATATGTCAAAATTAGTATTCATCCGTCACGGACAAAGTGAATGGAACTTAAAGAACCTTTTCACTGGTTGGACAGACGTTAACTTAAGTGAAAATGGGGTTGCAGAAGCTAAGGAAGCTGGTCGCAAACTTAAAGATGCCGGCATCCAATTAGACCAAGCATACACATCAGTTTTAAAGCGTGCCATCATGACATTGCACTATGCTTTGGAAGAATCAGACCAATTATGGATTCCAGAAGTCAAGTCATGGCGCTTAAACGAACGTCACTATGGTGACTTGCAAGGCCAAAACAAGGCAGAAGCTGCTGAAAAATTTGGTGAAGAACAAGTTCACATCTGGCGTCGTTCATATGACGTTTTACCTCCAATGTTAAGTGAAGATGATCCTCGCTCAGCTGCTCAAGATCGTCGTTACGCAAACTTGGATCCAAACGTTATCCCTGGCGGTGAAAACTTGAAAGTTACACTTGAACGTGTAATGCCATTCTGGGAAGACCACATTGCTCCAGACTTGTTAGCTGGCAAGAACGTAATCGTTGCTGCTCACGGTAATTCATTACGTGCTTTGACAAAATATCTTGAAGGTATTTCAGATGATGACATCATCAACTTGGAAATCCCAACAGGTCAACCAATCGTTTACGATTTAGACGAAAACTTGAAAGTTGTTGACAAGAAGCAACTTTAATTTGAAGTTGATTAAAATGAAAAGATGCGCTGCGGCGTATCTTTTTTGTTTACCTTAATTAAGGCGGAGGAAGAAATGATTGATATTCGGAAACTTTATCAAACAATGGTTGCCCATTGCGGGGAACAGAACTGGCCGGCCGAATCCAAGCCGGAGATCGTTCTCGGGGCGATTCTAGTTCAAAATACAAGCTGGGAAAGTGCGCAAAAGTCGCTTGATCAGTTAAAGGAAACCACGGCATTTGATCCGCAGCGCATTTTACAGCTCGATGATCAAACATTGCAGGCGCTGATTCGGCCCAGTGGCTTTTACCGCAATAAATCCAAAGCGATTCGGGCAGTCTTTACATGGCTGGATGATTTTAATTTTGACTATGCGGCAATTCGGCAGCACTTTGGAAAGAACTTACGGCGCAAACTTTTAAAATTCCGCGGCGTTGGCAATGAAACGGCGGATGTTTTATTGATCTATGTATTTGATGTTCCGGCATTTGTGGCTGATAACTATGCGCAAAAGCTGTTTGCGCATTTAGGGGTTCCAAGCAAAAACTATCAGGACCTTGCCCGGCAGGTCACCCTTCCAGCTGACTTTACATTTCATGAAGCGCAGGTCTTTCATGGCCTGATCGATGAATTCGGGAAGAAATATTTTTGCGGGCAGGATACATTTGATGAAAGCTTTTTAGCCGCCTTCAATTAAGGAATTTGATGATAAGCGTGCTAGAATGAAGGTATCAAAGTGAGAGGAAAATGAAGGATGATTAATTCAGAACGAAAATTTGACTGGTTCAGTTTGGTAATCGGAATTTTATGGGTGATTTTAGGCGCAGCCGCCATTAATTCGCCCAGCACTGCCATCAGCGTGATTGCCGTTTTTGTCGGAATTGGGGCCCTGGCAAAAGGCATTTACACGTTATGGCTTCGACGGGCGATTCAAATGTTGACGGGCAGCAACAGCAAGATGACGCTGCTGATCATTTCGTCCGTGGTTGATATTATTTTGGGAATCATTTTTCTGTTCCGAATTCATTTTGGCTTCGGAATTAT
Source organism: Ligilactobacillus sp. 110_WCHN (assembly GCF_030518115.1). Classification (NCBI taxonomy): domain Bacteria; kingdom Bacillati; phylum Bacillota; class Bacilli; order Lactobacillales; family Lactobacillaceae; genus Ligilactobacillus; species Ligilactobacillus sp. 110_WCHN. Next base: position 63,048 of record NZ_JAULLI010000007.1, on the reverse strand, counting down.
TGCTTACCTGTTTGCATTCTGGTTTATCTTCGATTCGATTTTGCAACTGGTGATCGACCACTTCTTTAAGGCAATGAACCGGTCGTACTTTGATATTTTGATCGTGTTAAACATCATTACGCTGATTTTAGGCGTGGTGCTGCTGTTTAACCCAATGTTATCGATTTATACCTTGATCGGCGTAGTTGCATTCTATTTGTTCTTGATTGGAATTACCAAGATTATTCAGGCGTTTTAAGAAAAAAGTGCAATAAAACGTAAAAAGCGAGTCCTGTTCAATACAGAATTCGCTTTTTACGTTGTTTATTAGAATGTATGATTTGGAATGCGATTCATTTCAGCCTTATGTTTATAATATAATTAATAGTCTAACCTTTTATAAACTTCATACATGATGCACTAAAAAGGTCTATTTATTCCTCAATATTAACTTTGCAATTCCTTTATCTGCATTCCAATCAACATACTGATACCTTACACTATCAGCTGTGCTAAAGAAAGCAGTCCCTTGCTTATACGGCATATTATATTCATGTCTGTCTTCAATAATATTTTTCCACGGATTGCCTTTTAACTGAGCCATCGGTCCCATTCCCGTTAATAATAGTAGTAAAATTATTAATCTAGAATACGATGAATTATTATTCGGATGACATGTCATATTTTTAATTACCATAAAGTTCAAAACAAATAATGCAGGTATACTAACTCGCATACAGAAGTCATTTGCTTCACCGTATTTAAAGAATGGTAAAACGAATAACACTAGGCTTGCAGCCCACATAACTAAATTGTGCTTTTCATGTTTAAATAATATTAAAATCCATAAAATCCAGGATAATTGAAAAATTACGAAGCCTAATAAATTTTGATGATAGTCAATAAGCTCAAAATCCATTCCTGCACTTACGGGCTTGGGTTGCAAAATGTTACATGAAATATATAAAAGTAGAACAATGCCGATTATAATCGCGAAAACATTATTTAATGATAGTAGTTTCTTTAAGTTCTGCTTAATATTTTTAGGAACTAAAAGAAACTCATAAATCAATACTAAGAACATTAGTAATCCTAGTCCAATAAATGCAAAGAACGAGTATAATATTAGCGGAATACATATGATTCCCCAAATCCCTTTATTATCAATATTTTTTACAAATAAAAATGTCGCTATTCCTGTTGGAACCATCTGTGAGAATACATAGCAAAGCTGTGTTATGTTAGTAGTATACTGAATGGTCAAGCTATTAGAGAAATAATCGCCATTGTTTATTCCAAGTCCATTATTAAAATCATTCAGATTCCACGTCCGATAAATTGAACTTAGAATATAAATGAATGTTCCAAAGAAGATCAAACCAAATAAAATCAAAAATAAATTCTTCACTTGATTATTTCCGTAATTTTTGTAAAGGTTTAATACTAATAAAAGAATTCCTAATGCTGTCCATACTAGCATTGCTAATTGCGCAACATTGAAACTTGTAGCTTTTCCTATGAGTGCGGGAATTAAATAAAAGCCAATGTAATACGATAATACGCCATGATGACCATCCATATAATAATTTACTGGCCATTGTTTATTAATTAAGTCATTCAAGAGAACATTATGTTTTTGCCAATCAAAATGTTGAAAATTAAAGCCACCTTGTCCAGAATAAATGCACCAAATTAAAATTAAAATAAAAACTACAAATATGGATAGAAAAAAGGCTAAGCTAAGTTTTAGTTTTTCGTCTTTACTATCCATTTTAAAAATCCTGTACAAACATATTCCTAATAATATTATCGTTGGAATTGAAAAGTAGGGCTTTATCCAAAATATTAAAAATAAAATTATTGGAACGTACAGGTACATATATGAGAAAATTTTCAACCATTCTAATTTTTTCAACATAAAAATTATCTCCTAAAGGGTTGTCCTTGATTAATGTGTTTGGCGATTGCTTTAAAATCCCCTAAAGCATTTTTACCAATTTTTGAAATACTCTTAATATTAATACTATTAACTCCACCTTGACGCGGCCGGAATGTTACTCTTTCAAAACGATAATTGAATTTCTTTTTTACAATATACGTACTAATAATTACATTTGGTAAATTATAATCATCTGGAACATATTTCAATGCTTCTTCTAACACCGTAGTTTTCATTAACCGATATGGTGTATTAGCATCAGTTACCCATGTCTTAAAAATTCCCCATACAATAAATCTAAGAGTTTTCGTAACAATCCAGCGACTCAAACCATCTTCACGCTTCTTACGGAAACCAAATTGTGCATCATATTCATTCCGATGATCCCAAAATTGCCAGAATTCGCTTGCTAATGTTTGACCATCTGAGTCCGTTTGAAAAATATATGCCGGACTTTTAGAAATAGCATAATTATATCCATAAACAACTGTACTTCCATGACCGCTATTCTTCTTATCTAAAACGACTAACTGTGGCTTATCTTCCTGAAGATTTTTTAAAATTTTTAAAGTGTCATCTTTACTACCATCGTTAACAACAATTAAACGACTATCTTCGCCAATTTTATCTACAACCTCATACCATTCATTAACGACTTCTCCGATGGTATCTTGTTCGTTATATGCAGGCATGACGATATATAAATTATCTTTCTTCATCTTTTTTCCCTTCTGTAAATACTAACCATTTTGAAAAAATGTAATTAACAACAATGACAACGATATTATCCAGAATCTTTAATGCCAGCTGTCCCATTGCACTATGAATTCCGATGATTGATTCACCCACAAACATAAATGCATCATCGATAATTAAAGTTAGTCCTCGATAAAAATAGAATCTTATGAACTCACTCCAAAATGCTTTTACGGTTGTATAGTGTGAACCAAAAACCCAAACTTTATTGGAAAAGAAAGCAACCAACACTGCTAAAAACCATGCAATCGTATTAGCCAACATGTAGTTCATATGAACATAGGTATCTAAAACTTGAAAAACTACAATGTTAACTAAGGTAGTTACAATTCCCCAAAAAATATAGGCAACAATTGATTTATATTTTTTCATTTCCTTTCCACCTTTAATTCAAAACTACAAGTAATGATTTTAACATTATTTTTGTGTAAATAAAATCCCTTTTGCACTAAAGTTGGTGGAGTATTGACATTTCATGACTGTGAACTAAATATGAATTTTTTTTGATTTAATTTGGAATGGAGAGTACACTCTTAGGTGAATATATTTAGCAAAATTATTTTAGGGGGGGTTCTTTTTTATGGCAAAGAAGTTTTGTCCCAAGTGTGGAACCGAGCGTCAAGGCAACGAAAAGTTTTGTCGGAAATGCGGCTATCAGTTTGCTGAAGCGGCATCAACGGTAAAGCAACCCGCTGCCCAACCCAAAGTTCAGCCGCAACGGCGCAGTCGACCAGCACCGAAACCGCGCAAACCAATGTCTAAGAAACAGAAGGCAGGGTTGATTGGAATCGGCGTCGTGATTGTTGCTTTAATTGCATTCTTTGTATGGGGCAATAATTACTATTCAGAAATCAATCAGATCGACCGGATTGCCCGAGATCTTTCAAGTACCAAGAATGATGCGACTGGCATTGTGACAACGTCTGACCCGAACTTGAAGATCACTTCAAGCACGGTCAAACCGCTTCAAGAATACTTTGAAAACAACAAAGATGACTTGAATTCTTTGGTTTCAAATGTTGAAAGCGGCGCAAGTCTGCATGGAATTACTCTTGTCCAAGACGGCCACTACTGGTTGTTCTTCCCCAAGTACAAATTAAATGTTCCAGCGGCCTATGCTAAGGTCGAAACGAATCATGCTGGATCAACGGTTTACGTCGATGGCAAGAACGTTGGGAAGGCAACTGGAAGTGATGGTGAATACACGAAGAATGTGGGTCCGTACTTCCCCGGAACGCACACATTCCAAGTTAAGGCTAACGTTAACGGCCGGAATCTTCAAACCAACCAGGATGCCGATGATATTTGGGGTCAAAGCAATGACGAACAAATGACGATCACAACGGCAACTTTCAAGGTTAAGAGCATCGCTGGGGCAACGGTCCTCCTTGATGGCCAGAATGCTGGTAAACTTGATGGCAACGGCGAATTAGAATTCAAGGACTACCCAATTACAAAGGGCCTTGAATTACAGGTTCAAGCCAATGTTAATGGTAAGACGGTCACGTCCAAAAAGATGAACGTTTATGACCAGATTGAAGATGACACGAAGACATTATCACCGAAATTTGCCGGGGTAATTTCTGAATCAGATGCTCAATCACTGTTATCCGCAGCATTTGATCAAAGTACCGCAACTTCTGATCAAGGCGCCGACCTGTATCAAAACCAGGAAGGAAACAGTGACTTTAAGCAGGTTAAACAAATGTTTGACGGGTTTAATAAAGATGATAATAATACTTCGTATACGACTAGTGTTACAGTTAAAAGCATCATGCCTGGCGGCGATGGTAAGAGCAATGTTGTTTATGATGTTAAATATATTTTCAATCGTAGTGATGGCAGTCAATGGGTTCAAGTTATGGAATATTCAGGCTGTGTTCTTGAAAAGAATCCAGACTACGAAAAGAACGATGAAGATCAACCATACATGATTGATACAATTGGAAAAGGCAATATGATTCAGAAAAATACTTTATCATCAAATAACTAAATTGGAGGAATTTTAAAATGAAATGTAAAAAATGTGGAGCAGAAATTGATCCTAATTCAAAATTTTGTACGGAATGTGGGGCACCAGTGGAAAAAGGCTCGAATACGGTAAAAAAAGAAAAAGTTCAAACTCAGGAAAGCGGTTTTAAACAAGATAGTCCAAAAGAAGAATTAGTTAAAAAGGCTAAATATCACTACGGCTTTAGCTATGTTCGAATTTTTAGAATTTTGTGGGCAATTTTTTCAATTATTACAACGATTTGTTTTATTATCGGAGCCTTAGGAGGAATTGGCGCTGCAAATGATTTAGGAGCCAATATTAATGGAGCAATGAGCGTTTTAAGTGTTGTGATCGCATTATTGATTGGACTGTTAATTTATTGGCTTGGAATGTTTTCAATTAAGCGTTTTGAAAATATTGCGATTACCGCTAAAATGCTTACTGATATTCGGAATAAATTGTTTGAAGATTCTGGAAAATTAAAAAAGTAAAAGGGTGATAATTGATGAAACACTGTCCAAACTGTGGGGCTAAATTAAGTGAGGATGCACAATTTTGTACTGAATGTGGGACAAAATTATCGAACTTTGGGACTCAAACGACAACTGCTGAACCAGTTACCAAAGTAATCATTAATAAATTAAAACGATTTAAATTAGTAAATGGATGGCAATATCTTTTATCGTTATTATTTTGTGGAGTTTCGCTTTTTGGAGCGATGATTTTACAAAAGGGTAACTTTTCGATTTATCTTGTCTTAATTGTATTATTTACATTTAATGGGATTTGCCTCGATCCTGATAAAAATACTCAATACTATAAATTTAAAGCGATAGCACCACGTTACATGGTAGTTTATGGAATGATTTTAGGGTTGATTTTTGGCTGCAGCGTCCAAGTTTTATCGACGATTTTGACAGTCATTGCAATGTTAGTAATTTTAGGAATCTCCATTTTATTCATTATGAGGTTATTCCACACTTCGATTCCTCAAATTGCTTTAATGACTCCTGAAACAATTACAACATTAATGTTAATTGGAACGTTCTGTTTAGGTTTTGCTTCAGTTACAAGTATGATGTCAGTCTTTTAACAAGAATCAAGTTCCATGCAAAAGATCAATCAAAGTAAATAGCTTTAATTCAAAAGAAGGCTGCGTTATGGCGCGGTCTTTTTTGTTATCAGTTGAATCGAAGTTTAAAGGAGTTTAAAAGTGGTTGAACTATCCAATTGATTTGAACTCCGATGGCTGCTTTTTTAACCAAATTTCTTCATAAATAATCGAGAATCTAAAAACGGTGCCGCACAAATATGCAGCACCGTTTTTGAATCTAATTATTTAATTTTAAAGGCAATCGATTGGTATGGTTGCAACTGGATTGCATCTTTCAATTGCATCTTCCGTGGTTCGCCGTAGTTATCGATCAAGACTTCAACTTCTTTATTTTGCAGGTCAGCTGGAATGTCAGCCCACGGTTCGTAGCCGTAGAAGTTGTTTAAAACGAATAATTGTTCATCACTGTCGTCAAGGTAACGCCGGTAAGCGAAGACTTGCGGATGATCTTCCAATTCAGCCTTAAAGTGACCATTGGAAATCAAATCTTCCGTTTTCCGGAGCTTGATCAGTTGTTGATAGTAATTAAAAATTTCGCCGTGATCAAGTTCGGCTTGAACATTGATTCGATCCTGATCAGTCGGCTTCAACCATGGTTTTCCAGTTGTGAAACCGGCATTTTGACTGTCATCCCAGTGCATTGGGACCCGTGAATTATCACGCGCTTTGGTTTTCACGATTTCAAAGGCATCGTGAGCGCTCATCCCGTTATCCATCATTTCCTGGTAAGCATTCAGCGCTTCAACGTCAACGTAATTGTGGATCGAGTAGTAATGCGGATCGATCATTCCAAGTTCTTCGCCCATGTAAATGTACGGTGTTCCGCGCAACAGGTGAATGGCAGTTGCGAGCATTTCAGCTGATTTTTCACGGTAGTTGACCGGATCGCCGAACCGGTTCAATGCCCATGGCTGATCGTGATTATTCCAGAACAGGGCTTGCCAGCCGTTACCGCGGTCGATTCCGGCTTGCCATTCATTTAAGATGCGTTTGAGTTTCATGAAATCAAACGGAACTTTGCTCCATTTTTCGCCGTTTTCATAGTCGACTTTTAGGTGATGGAAGGCAAAGACCATTGAAAGCTCATGGTCGTCTGGCTTCGTATATTCGATTGATTTTTCGATCGTCGTGGATGACATTTCACCAATGGTTACGGCATCTGGATCCTGACCGAAACTTTCACGGTTGAGTTGCTTAATGTAGTCCTTAACGACTGGAGTATCAGTGTAAAGGGCTTTTTCGTGATCGATGTTGCCATCGGAATCGACTAAAACTTCATCTTTTCCAGTAACGTTCAACACGTCAAACCGGAAGCCTTTGACGCCCTTTGTTCGCCAGAAATTGACGATGTCGACAGCTTCTTGGCGGACATCGGGATTATGCCAGTCAAGATCGGCTTGAGACGGATCAAACAGGTGAAGATAGTATAAATCGGTGTCACCAAATTTTGCCCAGGCCGGCCCGCCGAATTTTGATTCCCAGTTTGTCGGAAGATCGCCATTCGGCTTAGCCGGCCGGATGTAGAAGTATTTCATGTACTTTTCATCGCCGGCTAAGGCGTTTTGGAACCATTCATGGTCAGTTGAACAGTGGTTGAGAACCATATCCAACATCACGTCGACGTTGATTTCCTTTAACTTCGCAACCAATTCTTCAAAGTCCGCCATCGTTCCGAAGCGCGGATCAATTTCACGATAGTTGGCGATGTCATACCCGTTATCGTGCTGTGGTGAAACGAAGAACGGGTTGAACCAGATCATATCAATGTTGAGCTTGGCGATGTAGGGAATCTTTTCGATGATTCCTCTTAAATCCCCGATCCCATCGCCGTTACTATCATAAAAAGATTTGGGATAAATTTGATAAATAACTTTTTTTCCTAAATTCATGGGAAAAGTCCTTTCTATTTTAATTTGATTTTCTGTCGCCGGGCAAAGTCGCTGAATTTAAATTTGTCAGGCCGGTGGTAAGATTCAGTCAATTGAAAAAGGGTCGTGTCATTTAAAAATGATAAGCTGCGGACAACGACAACAAGTTGGTCGCCGGTCAGTTTCAGTTGGGCAGCGACTTCGTCATCAGCCTTTTCAACGGTAATTTCCTTTGAAGCGTAAGAAATATCCAGCCCTAATTCACCTTCAATATAATCGTATAACGAATTTTCAGCAACCTTTTGCGGAATTTCGTCAATTGGCGGAGTCAGCAAAAAATCACGGTCGATTACAACTGGTTCATGATCGATCATTCTGAGCCGTTCAATGTAAATGGATGGTTGATCGGCATCAACGCCCCGGTTTACAAAGTATTGCGGAATTGAAGTGCAGGGTTCGTTTTTAAGAACCGTCGTGACCGCATGCATTCCCAATCTTTGATTAAGTTCCTGGAAACTGGTAATTCCGGATACCGGGAAAGTAAATTTTTGATAATCAAGGACGATCGATCCTTTCCCTTTGATTTTTTGAATTAGCCCCAAGTCATTCAACTGGGAAAGGGCACTGCGAATCGTTTCACGCGAAGTTCCGTACAGGTCGGTAAGCTGATGCTCGCTTGGCAGATAGTCCCCTGGACAGTACAATCCATGATGGATTTTTTCAGCAAGATCCTGGGCAATCATATCTTGTTTGCTCATGAACGTCCCTTCTTTCATTGATTTAAGTTCAAGTTCTATTTAACCATAGAATGTATAGTCAGGCAAATTAATAAAAGCTAATAACGTTGTCAAAATAATTTTGAAAGCGATTAAAAAAGATGTTGACAACTTGTTTATACAAGATATAAAATAATGACAGAAATTAAAAGAAAGTGCTTTCAAAAAATTAAGGAGGAGCCGCAATGGCAAAGAGAACAGATATTGAGGTCCTTGCACCGGCAACGGGGAAGGTCTTACCATTATGCGAAACAAAGGATGAAGTTTTTTCAGCAGGAACAATGGGCCAAGGATTCGGCCTCGAACCATCAGCTGAAGGTGAAATCGAAGTTGTTGCTCCGGTTAGCGGAAAGGTCATGATGTTGGCTGACACCAAGCACGCAATTGGAATTCAAACTGCGGATGGGCTTGAAATTTTGATCCACATGGGAATTGATACGGTCAATTTGAAAGGAACCCCATTTACGGTTCATTGCGAACAAGGTTCAACGGTTAAAGCGGGACAACCGATTGCAACGATGAACTTAAAAGAAATTGAAGCTCACAAGCTTGCCAAGACGATCATGGTGATCGTAACGAACTCAGCTGATAAACTTGAAAGTCTTTCATTAGATGAAGGCGAAATTCAAGCCGGCGAACCAGCCGCTGATGCACATTTGAAAGGTGCCGGGAAAAAGAAAAAGGGCAAACGGGATTATGATGCATTAGCAACGACGATCATCAAGTTAGTCGGCGGGAAGGAAAACGTGAATAACTTGATCCACTGTATTACCCGGTTGCGGTTCTACTTAAAGGATGAAAGCAAAGCAGACACTGAAGCATTGAAGAATACCGATGGCGTAATCGATGTGATGAAGGCTTCAGGCCAGTATCAGGTTGTCATCGGGAATGAAGTGACGAACGTTTTTGATGCGGTAATGAAGCAATTAGGACCGTTGGATGAAGACGCAGCCGCTGCTCAACCAGCAGAAAATGACGGGAAGAACCCAATCAGCCGAGCCTTTGGCAATTTGATCGGCTTTATTACCGGTTCAATGAGTCCGGTAATCGGCGTTATCGCTGCATCTGGGATCATCAAAGGAATCTTGGCATTGTTGACTTTGCCTCAATTAGGTTCGATTTTAAGCGTGAAGAGTACAATGTACATGACGGTCAGTGCAATGGCGGATTCAGCCTTCTTCTTCCTGCCGATTTTAGTTGGTTATTCAGCTGCTAAGCGGCTCGGTAGTGATCCAATCGTTGCGGCCGTTATCGGGGGTGTCTTGACTTATCCGCAAATCATTACTTGGGGGAAAGCCTTCAAGACAATGTTTACCATTGGCGGATTCCACTTCCAATTCTTGAATTACACGTATTCGATCTTCCCGATGATCGTTGCTGCATGGTTGGCCAAGAAAGTTGGTGATTGGTTGAAAGACCACTTGCCAAGCTACCTTCAAATGATCTTCAATCCGTTGATCACGATTTTGGTAGTTTCAACGATCACCTTAGTAATCACCGGCCCAATTATTCAAGGAGCTGCGAACGGAATTGCCGACTTCGTTAACTGGTTGGTTCAAGCATCAGGCTGGATCGGCGGTTTGATTATCGGTGGCTTCTATCAATTACTGGTTATCTTTGGGTTGCACTGGGGCGTTGTGCCGTTAGTTGCCCAACAAATTGCCCAGACGCACCAAAGTGCTTTGAACGCAATTATTTCAGTTACAATGGTTTCTCAAGGGGCTGCCGTTTTAGCAGTTGCAATCAAATCAAAAAAGGATAACATGAAAGAACTTGGCTTTGCAGCTGCCATTTCAGCCTTCTGTGGGGTTACAGAACCCGCAATTTACGGGATCAACTTGCGTTACAAGAAAGTCTTTGTTTCCGGGCTGATTGGTTCAGCTGTCGGTGGATTGATCACCGGGTTGATGCACGGAACAATGTACGGCTTCACGGGTTCATTGATCGGATTCTCATCATTCTTCAACCCAGCTCACCCAACCCAATTAACAAGCTTCTACGCATTCTTGCTTTCAAGCATTGCCGCAATTATTGTTTCATTCCTTGTAACATGGTTCTGGGGCTACAACGATAACATGTCGATGGGCAAGAAAGTTGAAAAGAAGAAACGTCCAGGAACAAAATAAAAATATTAATTAACCGATAAGATCTCAACCACTTTATTAGTGGTTGGGATTTTTTTATATGATTTAACTATAATAAAAGTGTTGATTTACATTGACGTTAGTAACTTATATTGTGTAAAATATAAGTTAATTTGAAATATTGAGAGAGGGATCATTTTGAAAACCAAAAAGAAAATGTCGCTTGCCCAGCGAATCAACATTCTGCGGGCAGCAGTCATGGGCGCAAACGATGGAATCTTGTCAGTTGCCGGAATCGTTATCGGGGTTGCCGGAGCGGCGACAAGCAACTTTGCGATTTTTATTTCTGGAATCGCCGGAATGTTAGCCGGAACGGTTTCAATGGCAATGGGCGAATATGTTTCAGTCAGCGCTGAAAAGGATTCGCAAAAGCAAGCGATCGCGACCGAAAAGCAGGCGCTTAAAGATGATTATGATGATGAATATGATTTTGTAAGACAAAAGTATTTAAAGAAGGGCATTAAGCCGGAATTGGTTGAAAAGGCCGTTCATGAAATGATGGAACGGGATGCACTCCGGACAATGGTACGTGAACGGTATGGGTTTGACGTTGATGAATTTACCAGCCCATATGCGGCCGCAATTGCATCAATGATCTCATTTCCGTTAGGTTCGATCTTACCGCTGTGTTCAATTTCATTTTTCCCGCATTCGATCAAGATTGTAGCAACGTTTATCGCGGTGATCATTGCATTGGCAATTACCGGGTGGGCCGCTGCTTGGTTGAACCACGCTAACAAACTTCACGGAACGGTGCGGAATGTGATTTCCGGGATCATTACGATGTTAGTAACATATGGGATCGGTCATTTATTCGCGCACTAGAAAGGAGGACTTAGACAATGGCAAAGAATAAAAAAGATGAACAACGCTCAGCAATGGGCGAACGTTTGAATGTTTTACGGGCTGGAGTTTTAGGCTCCAATGATGGAATTTTAACGGTTGTCGGGGTCCTTTTTAGTGTGGCGGTTGCGACGTCGAACCGGTTTACGATTTTTATCGCTGGTTTGTCTGATTTGCTTGCCTGTGCTTTTTCAATGGCTTCGGGAGAATATGCTTCGGTAAGTACCCAACGCGACATGGAACAGGTAACGGTTAAAGAAGAACAGGCGCTGTTGAAGAAAGACCGCGAAGGCGAATTAGCCGCAGTTCGGAAATACTACATGGAAAAAGGGGTTTCCGAAGAAACGGCTGAAGACATTGCGGAAGATTTACTGAATAAAAAGCCGCTTGAAACGGTGGTTGATGTGAAACACGGATTGATTTTAAACGAGTACATGAACCCGTGGAATGCAGCTTTTTCATCATTGATTTCCGCTTCACTCGGCGGAATCTTCCCGTTAGCGGCAATGACTTTTAGTCCGGTAAAGTGGATGTGGCCGATTACGATCTTGGCCGTTTGCGTTTCCGTTTCATTGACCGGTTATCTAAGTGCCAAGCTTGGAAACGGGTTGGTTAAAGTGGCTATTAAACGGAACTTGATCGTCGGGATCATTACGATGATCATTCACTACACGTTAGGATTAATGATTTAGCCGCTTTACAGGGATTTGAATAACGTTTAAAATGAAAGTAACAATTTCAATGACCGGATTGAAGTAGAAGATCCAGTAACAGAGAGGTTTCAAGTGCTGAAAGAAACCAGGATCTTCGAAGTGGGACCGACCAGAAATTCCAACTAAATATTGGTAACAAGTGGCAGGATAACTGCAAATTAGGTGGTACCACGGTTAAAATCGTCCTATTCAGAAGTGATGGGACGATTTTTTGATTGGTCAGGAAAAAGAAAGGAATTTTATCATGGCAGAAAAACCAGTAATTTTAACCGGTGATCGTCCAACCGGCAAACTTCACATCGGACACTATGTTGGTTCATTAAAGAACCGGGTTGAAATGCAGAATACAGGGAAATACACGCCGTTCATCATGATTGCCGACCAGCAAGCATTGACGGATAATGCGCGTGATCCGGAAAAAATCCGCAAATCATTGATCGAAGTTGCATTGGATTACCTTGCAGTGGGCTTGGATCCAGCCAAATCAACGATTTTTGTTCAATCCCAAATTCCAGCCCTTTCAGAATTAAACTTGTACTACTTAAACTTAGTAACGGTTTCGCGGTTGGAACGAAACCCAACCGTCAAGGCTGAAATTCAACAAAAAAACTTTGAACGGTCGATCCCAGCTGGATTCTTTACATATCCGGTCAGCCAAGCAGCTGATATTACAGCATTTAAGGCCAGCCTTGTGCCAGTCGGCGATGACCAGGAACCAATGCTTGAACAAACGCGGGAAATTGTCCGGAGTTTCAACTCAATTTACGGCGATGTTTTGGTTGAACCCAAAGGCGTTTTCCCACCAAAGGGTTCAGGACGAATTCCAGGATTAGACGGCAATGCTAAGATGAGCAAGTCGTTAGGCAATGCAATTTATCTTTCAGATGACGCAGACACATTGCGGAAAAAGGTCATGTCAATGTACACGGATCCAAATCACATTCACGTTGAAGATCCAGGGCAAGTCGAAGGCAACATGGTCTTTACCTACCTTGACATTTTTGATGATGATAAGGAAAAAGTTGCTGAATTGAAAGCCCAATATCAGCACGGCGGATTGGGCGATGTGAAAATCAAACGTTACCTGAATGAAGTCCTTGAAAATGTCTTAGGACCAATTCGGCAACGACGGGAAGAATTCGCCAAAGACATTCCAGCGGTTTACGATATGTTGAAAAAAGGCAGCGAACACGCCAACGAGGTTGCAAACCAAACCCTTGAAGAAGTGCGGCACGCGATCGGCGTTGATTATTTTGGATAATAAAAATGGCATTCAGAAAATTCTGAATGTCATTTTTACTTAAACGCATAATTATATTGATAATACTTGGCCGACAACTTTGTCAATGTTCCGCTCATCCGCAAGCTGTTGATGACTTGTGAAACTTGTTTGGCAAGCTGGTCATCGTTTGTAATGGCAAACAGTTGCTGCGATAAAATTTGCGGATCGCTAACCTTTTTAAATGGCGGCAGTTTTAAACTCGAATTGTTGATCTGGGCTGCCTTTTCCCGTTCCGGATGCTTATCAAGGTAAAGGTTATATTGATATTGGTTCAATAAAATTGCCTTAACTTGATTTTGATCAAGGGCGTTCACCAGCTGATTGACCGTCGCAAACTTTTGCGGTTTAAGTTGAAGCTGGGTTAACATTGTTCCTTGCCCGCTTTCGTCCAAAATTCCAATCTTTTTATTTTGAAGACCGGTCAATAAGCGGGACTTGGTGCTCAGCATCACGTTTTTAATATATAGATAAGGCTGCGTTTGATAAACGTTTTTCAATTTTGGGGTTGAAAAGCCCATTGCCAGGTCAAGCTGGTGGTCAGCAACGGCTTCTTCCAGCTGAGATTGCTGCCGGTATTGGCGAATTACAACCCTTCGGTGGAGCTTTTGCCCAATTTGAAGCGCAAGCCGCTGGTCAAATGCACTTGAGTTGTGATTGGTGGTTTCGGTTTGAATTCCGACTTTTAAAACCGGGGCGGCTTCGATTCGTGAAAAGAGGCTGCTGATTCCGATCAAAGTCAGCAGCGAAACCAACAGGCGCGTAATTTTTTTCAAAATAATGCCCTCCGCGAAAACTTTTTCAAGATATTATATAATTAGTTTAACAAAGAATTGAGAACAGGGAGTAAAAAGAATGCAGTGCTTCAATAAATACTATCAAAAGCCATGGCAAAAGCGGTTGGCGATTTTGAAAAAAAACGGATTTCTGGATGAAAAGGAAATCAATCAGCTTGAAACTCAAGCCGTTGACCCAACGCTTGGCGATACGATGATCGAAAATTTCGTAACGCAGTACCAGCTTCCTGAAGGCCTAGCGATGAACTACGTAATCAACGGCAAGGAATACGTCGTGCCGATGGTTACGGAGGAGCCGTCAGTTGTTGCGGCGGCCAGCAATGGAGCTCGTTTAGTTAAGTTTGGCGGCGGTTTTCAAACCAAGTCATTATCCCGTCTGATGATCGGTCAAATTGCAATCGAAAACGTAACGGCGATGGATCAACTCGTTGAAACGATCGATCAACGGCAAGATGAATTCTTAGAAATTGCAAATCACGCCCATCCATCGATCGTGAAACGCGGGGGCGGTGCCCGGTGGATTCGAACTCGGATTTTGGCCGATGATATGTTGTCAGTTGACATGGCGGTCGATGTTCAGGAAGCAATGGGGGCAAACATGCTGAACACGATGCTTGAAGCGGTGGCCGATGAAATCCGGTCAACCTTGCATCAGGACATTTTAATGAGCATTTTGTCAAACTATGCAACGGAATGTTTAGTTTCAGCCCATGTTGAAATTCCGGTTACGGTTTTGGCAAAGGAAAAGATCGACGGAGCAACGGCAGCTGCGAAAATTGCTCAGGCAAGCCGCTTTGCCCACCTTGATCCGTACCGCGCAGCAACCAATAATAAAGGCATCATGAACGGAATCGATGCGGTCGTGATTGCCAGCGGAAATGACTGGCGGGCCATTGAAGCCGGAGCCCATGCCTATGCCGCCCGTGACGGCCAATATCGCGGGCTGAGCCAATGGCGGGTTGATGGTGATCAACTGATCGGTGACCTGACAATGCCGATGCCGGTTGGTTCGGTTGGCGGTTCAATTAAAATTGTGCCGTTAGTGAAAATCAATCACCATTTGATGAAAATCGAAAGTGCCGTTCAGTTAGCACAAATCATTGTTGCAGTTGGGTTAGGGCAAAACTTGGCGGCCTTATACGCATTGGTAACCGATGGGATTCAACGCGGTCACATGCGGTTGCAATTGAAGAGTTTAGCGGCATCAGTCGGCGCAACTAAGGATGAAATTCCAATGCTCGTTAATGCCCTTGAAGAACAGCATGCCCGGGATTCACACACTGCAGAAGTTTTATTAAAGAAGATACGTGAGGGAAAAGAATGACAGAACCACAATTAAATGAAAAAGTTCAACAATTGATCAAAAAAGCAGAAGCGCTTCAACCAAATGGCATTGAGATCCAATACCATGACGAAAAATCGGGTTTTGTGCGTCACGACCAGGCGCAGCACTTTTTACGCAACGGAAAATTAGTGATCGACGTTTTAGATCAAACCGACGTGAACTACATCGTTTCGCATGAACTGTTGCACTTTATGTTGATGTTTGAAAAGCTGCCGCAGATCGCATTTAATTTGGAAAGCGGGCGGCAAAAGCTTGATACAAAGTACACCGCTACGGGAATGGAATTGTATGATATTTTGATGCACTTCTTTGTTTATGACCGGCAGCGCGAATTAGGCTTGATCGATGACCAGGTCGAAGATTTGTACTTTAAAGGCATTTTGGCAGTCTTAAAACCGGAACCGCAAGATCATCAGGATGACTGGATGGTTTTACGGACGGTCAACCTGCTTGATGCGTTGATTTTCTTTAAGGACCAACAGGATAATGTTTTACCGAAATTGCGGGAATTATACCCGAAGGCAACTGCGCAAGCCAAAAAACTGTATGCAATTGTTACGGCTAAACCGCTCGATTCGGCTTTCAACGTTCGGCGGGCAATCGTGAAATTATATAAAGGCTTTGATGAAGCATTGAAGAGCTATGGCTTGTATGAAATGAATTTGAATTCGTATGTTTCATTAACGCCGGTTTTAAGTGATCGCCAGTTACGGCTTGAAGTGCGGCAATTATTTGAAATTTTCCACACTGATATGAAGGAAAACCTGCATTTTCGGACGGCTTACATCGGCCGCATGAAAAATGATCAGCAAAATGTTTTTGTTATTCCTGAACCAAAAGGCAGCGAACAACAGCGGTCAGTTGAATTTCGGCACATTTATGAGACCCCAGTTGGAGAATATTTAGATTCAATCGGTGTCCCATACTTGAAACGTTAATTATCAAACGGAGGCGGTTAAATGACAAAACTGAATGATTTGATTCAAAATGCCCGCCAGATCGTATTTATGACCGGTGCGGGAGTTTCAACGGCATCGGGAATTCCGGATTACCGTTCAAAAAATGGATTGTATTCGCATGGGCAAACCCCAGAATACCTATTAAGTCACGATTGTTTGGCGAATGAACCGGAAGTATATTATGACTTTGTGATCCATAATTTATTTTATCCGGATGCTCAACCGAACATTATCCATCAGAAAATGGCGGCGTTGACCCGGGAAGGCCGGGCAACGATCATCACCCAAAACATTGATGGCCTGCATGCGCAAGCTGATCCGGCACCGGGTTCGCTAATTGAATTTCACGGTAATTTATATAATATTGTTTGTCAAAAGTGCGGTCAAAAGGTTGATTGGCATGAATATCTAAAAGATATGCATCATTGGAATTGCGGCGGTATTTTGCGCAGCCAGATCGTTCTTTACGGTGAAGGAATCGATCAGCAGAAACTTGAACACTCGATTCAAGCTATTCAAGCGGCCGATTTGATCGTCGTTGTCGGGACTTCATTTGTTGTTTATCCGTTTGCAGGCTTATTACAGTATCGCCGTCCGGACGCTCAAATTGCGGCGGTCAACAAGGAACCAATTCAAGTTCCGCCGCAAACCACGATGATCGTTAACGATGCGGTGCAAGAATTCGCTCAAGTTAAGGCCTGACTATGATATACTAAAAATAATGATTTTTGAGATTGAAATTTGATTTCACATTCAAGGAGAAAGGAAACTGAACATGGCAGACAAACCAACATTTTACGTAACCACACCAATCTACTATCCATCAGGGCGGTTACACATTGGAAATGCATACACCACAATTGCATGTGACGTTTTAGCCCGTTACAAGCGGCTTCAAGGATACGATGTATTCTTCCTGACCGGAACGGATGAACACGGCTTGAAGATCGAACAAAAAGCCAAGAAGATGGGCATCACGCCGCAAGAATACGTTAATCAAATGGCTGCGGATATCAAGCAATTATGGAAGAAACTTGAAATCACCAATGATAAGTTTATCCGGACAACGGATGACTATCATGAAGCAGCTGTTCAACAAATTTTTGAAAAGTTATTGAAGCAAGGCGACATTTACAAGGGAACATATAAAGGGTGGTATTCAGTTTCAGATGAAGAATACTTTACTGAATCACAGTTGAAGGAAGTTTTCCGGGATGAAAATGGCAATATGACTGGCGGAATTGCTCCATCAGGGCATGAAGTTCAATTAGTTGAAGAAGAATGCTACTTCTTTAAGATGAGCAAGTACGCTGACCGGTTAGTTCAATACTATGATGAACACCCTGAATTTATTGAACCGGATTCACGGAAGCAGGAAATGTTGAATAACTTCATCAAGCCGGGATTGGAAGACTTGGCCTTGACCCGGACCAGTTTCGACTGGGGCGTTAAGGTTCCATCAGATCCAAAGCATGTTGTTTATGTTTGGATCGATGCGCTTTGCAACTATATCACGGCTTTAGGTTATGGTTCAAAGGATGACAGCCTGTTTAAGAAGTTCTGGCCAGCTGACATTCAAATGGTTGGAAAGGAAATTGTCCGCTTCCACACAATTTACTGGCCAATCATTTTGATGGCGTTAGATTTGCCATTGCCAAAACACATCGTCGGTCATGGTTGGTTAGTTATGAAGGACGGCAAGATGTCGAAGTCAAAGGGCAACGTTATTTATCCTGAAACGATCGTTGACCGCTATGGCTTGGATGCATTGCGTTACTACTTAATGAAGGCTGTTCCGTTCGGCAATGATGGCCGGTTTACTCCGGAAGACTTTGTTGAAAAGATGAACTTTGATTTGGCAAACGACCTTGGAAACTTGCTTAACCGGACGGTCGCAATGATCAACAAGTACCGGGATGGTCAGATTCCGGCCCTTGAAAGCAATGTGACACCATTTGATAAAGACCTTGAAGAAACGGCCGCAACGGCAATTCAAGAATATTGTGATGACTTGGACAAGACGTACTTTGCAAAAGCTCTTGAAAACTTATGGAAACTTGTTTCACGAACAAACAAGTACATTGATGAAACGGAACCATGGAAGCTTGCCAAGGATGAATCAGCCGAAGCAAATGCCCAATTAGACAGCGCTTTGGCTCACTTAGCAGCCAGCTTACGGGTAATTGCAATTCTCTTGCAACCGGTAATGACCCATGCACCGCAACAAATTTTTGAACAGTTAGGATTAGCAACTGACAAGATGGAGATCAAGGATCTTTCATACTTTGATTTGCCAGCCGGGGCAACGGTTGTGAAGAAGGGAACACCAATCTTCCCGCGGCTTGATAAAGGCGAAGAAATTGAATACATGCAATCAATGATGACTGCCAACGAAAAGGCAAAGGGCCGGAAGAACATGGCGGTTAACAAGGAAGATGCATTTGATCCTTCAAAAACAACGTTGAACTTAACGAAGAAGGAAATTCGGTTTGATAAGTTTGAAAAAGTCGAATTGAAGGTTTGCGAAATCAAGGCGGTTGAAAAGGTTGAAAATGCCGACAAGTTATTGAAATTCCGGTTAGATGCAGGTGATGAAGGCGATCGGCAAATCATTTCAGGAATTGCAAGCTGGTATCCTGAACCGCAAAAATTGGTTGGCAAGAAAGTAATTGCAGTGACGAACTTGAAACCGCGTGAAATGCGGGGCGAACTTAGTCAAGGAATGTTACTTTCAGCTGAATTTGGCGATCAGGTTCAACTTTTGACCGTTCCAGAAAATATTCCAAACGGTTCAATCGTTGGCTAAAATCTAAAATTGGGAGAAAAGACTGGCAGGTTGAGTTGAAACTGAAAAATGTCCAGTCTTTTTTCATAAAAATGAGAGGAGCAGGAAAATGATTTCAATTTTCGATTCGCATACCCATATCAATTCCCACGAATTTGATGATGATATTCCAGACGTCATTGACCGGGCAAAGGCATTGAACGTTGATTCAATGCTTGTATTGGGCTACGACGGTGAAAGTGCTGACAAAATGGTGAAATTGATCAACCAGTACCCGAATATTTACGGGGCAGTTGGAATTCACCCGGAAGATGCGGCCAAATATGATGATTTTGAAGACCAGTTGCGGGTTTATATGATCGAACCGAAAGTGAAGGCCGTTGGTGAAATTGGTCTGGACTATCATTGCGATGTTGACCATGATTTGCAAAAGGAAATCTTCAAGAAGCAGATCAAACTTGCCCATGAATTTCATTTACCGATCAGCGTTCATAACAGGGATGCGTTTGAAGATACCTATGACGTGATCAAAGAAACCGATGGGGCCAAGTATGGCGGCATTATGCACAGCTTTAACGGTGACGTGCAGTGGGCTCAACAGTTCCTTGAGCTTGGAATGGATCTGTCATTTAGCGGCGTCGTAACATACGATAACGCCAAGAAAGTTCAAGAAGCTGCCAAATATGTTCCGGCTGACCGGATGCTGGTTGAAACGGATGCCCCGTATTTGACGCCGATGCCGTATCGCAACCAACGCAATGAACCGGGAATGACCCGGTATACAGTTGAATTCTTAGCGAAATTGCGGAACGAAAACGTTGACCAGTTGGCCACGCAAACAAGTCAGAATGCAAAGAAAGTATTGAAAATCAATGAGTAAAATGATGGAAGATAAAATGAAAATTCAAGAAGTGATTGTCGTTGAGGGTAAAGACGATACCAAACGAATTAAAATGGCGGTGAATGCCGATACGATCGAGACCCGCGGATCAGCAATTAGTGATGAAACCCTTGACCAAATTGCGGAATTACAAGAAAAACGGGGAGTGATCGTGTTCACTGACCCTGATTACTCCGGTGAAAAAATTCGGAAAACGATTCGCGAAGCAGTCCCAGGAGTCAAACATGCTTTTTTGAAACGGAAAGATGCCGTTCCAGTTCATCAAGGAAGTTTAGGCGTTGAACATGCAAGCCCCGAAGTGATCCGCGAAGCATTGAAAAATCTTTACACGGAAGTTCCGGATGCGCCAGCGATGATTTCACGTGAAACGTTGGCGGCTAAGGGATTGATCAATGGTCTGGCGGCCAAGAAACGTCGGGAGTTACTGGGTGAAATTTTAAATATTGGCTATACGAACGGCAAGCAACTTTATAAGCGGTTGCGGTTGTTTGAAATTACCCCGGGCGATTTTGAAGATGCAATGCAAAAGGTTGAACAGCAAATGGAAAACGGTGATCAGCATGAAGAATAATGAAATTGAAATTGCCAATCCGACCCGCACGCGGGCAATTATGGAAACGTATGGGTTGAATTTTAAGAAGAGCTTAGGCCAAAACTTCTTAACGGATATCAACGTGTTGCATAACATTGTGGACGCGGCCGAAATTAGTGAAGAAGATGATGTGATCGAAGTTGGGCCTGGAATTGGAGCTTTGACAGAGCAGCTTGCAAAACGTGCTCATCAAGTAATGGCTTTTGAAATCGATGAACGGTTGATTCCGGTGTTAAAGGAAACGTTAGCGCCTTACGACAATATTACGGTTGTCCAGCAAGATATTTTAAAGACGAACCTCGAACAGCAAATTGAAGCCCATTTCGATGGCCATCATCAGTTGAAATTGGTTGCCAATTTGCCGTACTACATCACGACGCCGATCATCATGCATTTGTTAGAAAGCGGGATTCACTTTGATGCGATCGTTGTGATGATGCAAAAGGAAGTTGCCCAACGGTTAACGGCGGAACCGGGAACAAAGGACTACGGTTCCCTTTCAATTGCGGTTCAGTATTATACCGATGCCAAGATCGCCTTTATTGTTCCCAAGACGGTTTTTGTTCCGCAACCGAAAATCGATTCAGCAGTTGTTCGCCTAACACCGCAAAAGCCGGTGAAACAGCCTCAAGATGAGCAAGCATTTATGCAACTGGTAAAGGGCAGCTTTGCTCACCGGCGGAAGAGTTTATGGAATAATCTTTTAGGAATTTACGGGAAGGACCCGGCAACTAAGGAACGGTTAGAAAAGGTTCTTGCACAGGTTGGAATTGAAAAATCAATTCGAGCTGAACGGCTGACAATTAGCCAATTTATAGATTTATCTAATGGATTAATAGAAAATGATTAGAAATTAGAGTAATTTATTGCTTTTTGTTAAAGATTTGTGCTAAAATTGAGATTTTCTTTCGTGTGTGGTATAGTGTACGCTGACGGGAGGATGAAGCACATGCCAAGCACTTTAGCAAAAATTAAGTCGATGTTGGATAGTCATATTGGAAAGAAACTGACCGTTACGTCTCATGTTGGACGCAAGAAGATCTTAACCCGTAAAGGTAAACTGAGCGAAACATTTCCAGCTGTTTTTGTAGTTGAACTCGACAAGGATGAAAGTGCAGTTGAGCGTGTTTCATACAGCTACACGGATGTTTTAACTCAAAATATCAAACTTGAATTTGAAAATGAAGAGGCTGAAGAATAGCCTTTAAATAACGATTAGAAGTGTCTATTTCATACGAATGCCGCTTTCCGCGGTATAGTATGAAGTAGATACTTTTTATTTTATAAGAATGAAGGAATTGAGTTGAAGAAAATCGGGAAACGGATCGGTCAGGTTTTGATTGGAATTATTGTGATCGCGTTGGTTGTTCAAATGATCTTATTGGTCCCTAGTCCGCAAAAAGCGTTGCGGCAAGACCAACTGCGAAGTGATATTCATTATCAAGATGTCCCAACGTTGCTGATCAATGGATTTGGCGGCAGTAATTACACGTATAATAAAATGATCAATTATTACCAAAAAGAAAACATTGCGCAAAAAACAATGACGATCCATGTAACGCCGACCGGCACGGTGCATGTTTCCGGGTCAGTCAAAGGAAAAAAGAATGCGATGATTCAGCTTTTATTTGACTGGAACCTTGCCCAATCGTACAATCCGCAAACGAATTGGACGATCAAGGTTATTAAGATCTTGCATAATAAATACGGGATCAATGAATTGAACGTGGTTGGTCATTCATGGGGCGGGACTGAATTTTTACACGCCCTTGGACAATCAAAATGGATTCAGCGAAACGTGAAGTTCAATAAGGTTATTTTGATGGGAACGCCGGTTAACGAAGGCGTTACGAATAAGGTAACGTATCCGCAAGCACTGCGGGAGCATTTAACGGATGCTGAATATCGTAAATTGAAACGGGAATATCAGGACTTAACGCCGTGTTCGTCAATCAAGTTTTATAATGTGATGGCTGATTACCGTGATCATACAGATACTTCAGTTCCCAATGTTCAGTCTGAATTTTTAGTAACGATCTTAAATCCGAAGTGGTCATCATGCAAGACCGTAATGTTTTATGGAATCAAACACTCTGCTTTGCATCAAGATCCAAAAGTTCTGATGAAAGTGGCAAAAATGCTGTATGACTAATAAGAAGGTGTGACAAAACGTTAAAAACGAGCGTGGTGGAAGCAGAAAAGCGAATGAATCGCGGAACATAGATTCGGAACTTTTCGAACTTCCACATAGCTCGTTTGTTTTGGAACCCGATTATGCGGATATAGCAAAAAGGTTGCGACTTATGCCGCAACCTTTTTAGTTACAATTTTTCAAGTTAAACGGGCGCACAAGGTAGACTTCCTTACAAAAGCCCCGTAAGCTGTTGTAAATGTGCTGGGCCCGTGATTGTTTGGTTGAGATTCCAAAAACAGTTGGCCCGGTTCCGCTCATTTGAGCTGCCTCAGCCCCAAATTTGATCATTTTTTCTTTGATTCGGATGATCTCAGGGTACTTTTGAATCGTAATCGGTTCAAGCGAATTCCCCATGCTTGCGGTCAATCGTTTCCAGTCTTGTTGTTGAATTGCTTCAACGACGCTTTCAACGTTTAGGTGCTGAATTTCACTGAAATCAATTTGTTTTAAAATGGTCGGCGTTGAAACACTGGCCTTTGGTTTAGCAACAACGAACCATAAGGAAGTCAGATCGTTTAACGGGGTGATTTTTTCGCCTTTGCCTTCAACGAGAGCCGGACAACTGTATACGCAAAACGGAACGTCAGAATCAATTTCAAGCCCGATACGAGCAAGGTCCGTTAACGATTGGTTAAGACTCCAAAGATTGTTAAGACCGCGCAACACGGCGGCAGCATCAGCTGACCCGCCACCCATTCCCGCCGAAACAGGAATGTGCTTGTCGATGGTGATCATTACTCCCTGATCGATCTGAAAAAGTTCTTGAAGCTTTTTCGCTGCTTGAAATGCTAAATTTCGTTGATCTTGCGGAAGAAAGCCGGTATTTGTCTGAACCTGGATCGCGTTCGAATCATCACGCGTTTCAATGTGAACATAATCCGCTAAATCGATTGCCGTCATGACCATCCGCCATTCAGGATCGCCGTCAAGATGCCGGAAAAGGGCATCAAGACTAAGATTTAACTTAGCAGGTGCCTTTTCTAAAGTTTCCATGGGACCTCCTCATTTCACCTAATAATTAATTTTTATTATATATGTTTTTCAAAAAGTTTTAAACCATAATTCATAATTTAGAAATTGCATTTTTTTAATTTAATGATTAAAATAATCTTATCGTAAAAATTAGATAAGATAAGGGTTAACCGGATGTTTTTCCTGATTTTATCCGTAAGTAAGCGTTGACTAAATTGCCAGATAATGGTAGAATGACGTCATTCGTATTAAAAACCGAATATTTATTCTTATACGAAGGATAAAATGATATAGGGGTTAATTATTAAGAGAAGAGCAAACTTACGTTAATAATTAATAGAATGAAACATTAAATTAGGAAATTTTAAGAATGGAGGACTTGAAGATGAAAGTACGTAGAAGTGATCGTTTGATCGATATGACAAGTTATTTTCTTAACAACCCGCACAAACTTGTATCATTAACATATTTTGCAAAGCGGTATGAATCAGCTAAGTCATCAATCAGTGAAGACTTAGCCATCATTAAGCGGACATTTAATGTACGTGGCATTGGAGTCTTAGAAACAATTCCAGGAGCTGCTGGTGGTGCCCGCTTTATCCCATCAATCGGCGAAGAAGAAGCTGAACGCTTTATTTGGGAAATGGCAGCTGAACTTTCACAAGAAAACCGGTTATTGCCAGGGGGATACGTATACCTTTCAGACTTATTAGGCAAACCGGAAGTCTTACGGCATGTCGGTCGGTTGATTGCCCGGCAATACATGGGCCGTCAAGTGGATGCCATCATGACCGTTGCCACAAAAGGTGTGCCGATTGCGCAAAGTGTTGCATACTACATGAACGCTCCATTTGTAATTGTTCGGCGCGACTCAAAAATTACTGAAGGTTCAACCGTTTCAGTTAACTATGTTTCAGGATCAAGCCAACGAATTGAAAAGATGGAATTATCGAAGCGGAGTTTGCGGCGTGGCTCACATGTTTTAGTCGTTGACGACTTTATGAAGGGCGGCGGCACGATCAACGGGATGAAGTCAATGATTGAAGAATTTGACTCTGAATTAGTCGGAGTAACGGTCTTTGCTGAAGGGGTCGTTGATGAAGGTAGCCGGTTGATCGAAGATTACACTTCATTATTGAAAGTTGACAATGTTAATACATTGAATAAGACAATCCACGTAAGTGCCGGAAATTACCTTGCAAAGGTATTTGGTAAGCGGACAGAGTAGGATCAAAAGGAAGCTGAAAGGCTTCCTTTTTTTGAATGTAACAATAATTGAAGTTCATATTTTTTTAAGTTAGAATTTATACATGAGTAAATAACTTTAATAGAGAATGAGGATAAATCAATGACAGCAAAATTTGCAATTATCTTAGCAGCGGGTCAAGGAACTCGCATGAAATCAAAGTTATACAAGGTTCTTCACCCGGTATGCAGCAAGGCCATGGTTGACCACGTCCTTTCACAAGTTGAAAAGGATAACGTCGATCAAATCGTAACGATTGTTGGCCACGGGGCAGAAAAGGTTCAAGAAACCCTTGGCGACCGGACAGAATATGCTCTTCAAGAAGAACAATTGGGAACTGGCCATGCCGTTTTGCAAGCAGAAAAGATGCTTGGCTCAAAGGATGGCATGACGTTAGTAACATGTGGCGATACGCCATTGTTTACGGCTGAAACGTTTGCTAAGTTATTTGAATATCATGAAAAGAACGGCGACGTAGCAACGGTTTTGACAGCCAAAGCCGATGATCCATTTGGCTACGGTCGCGTAATTCGCAACGCTGCTGGCGAAGTTGAAAAAATCGTGGAACAAAAAGATGCAACGCCTGAAGAAGCCAAGGTTGATGAAATCAATACGGGCGTTTATGTCTTTGATAATCAAGCATTGTTTGAAGCCCTTCACCAAGTCAACAATGACAATGCTCAAGGCGAATACTACTTACCAGATGTAATCGGAATCTTCCAAAAAGCTGGTAAGAAGGTTGGCGCCTTTAAAATGGATGATTTTGAAGAATCAATGGGCGTTAATGATCGCGTTGCGCTTGCAAAGGCAACAAAGGTAATGCAACGGCGAATCAATGAAATGCACATGCGTAATGGGGTAACGATTATTGACCCAGATAACACGTACATTGACGCTGATGTTCAAATCGGAGCTGATACAGTCGTTGAACCAGGCGTTCAGCTTAAAGGAAAGACGGTTATCGGTGAAGACTGCGTGATCGGGGCACATTCACAAATTCGCGACTGCAAGATCGAAGATGGCGTCACGGTTACTGTTTCATATCTTGAAGAATCAGTAATGCACAAGAATTCAAACATTGGACCATACAGTCATTTGCGGCCATTAGCTGACATTGGCGAAAATGTTCACATCGGAAACTTTGTTGAAGTCAAGAAAGCTGAAATCGGTAAGAATACTAAGGTTGGCCACTTAACATATGTTGGCGATGCAACTTTGGGAAAGAATATCAATGTTGGTTGTGGAACGATCTTTATCAACTACGATGGCATGAACAAGCACCACACAAATGTTGGCGACTACTCATTCATCGGAAGTGGTGCCAACTTGGTTGCTCCACTTGAAATTGAAGACCACGCTTACGTTGCTGCCGGATCAACGATTACAAACGATGTTCCAGCTCATGCAATGGGAATTGGTCGGGGACGTCAAGTAAACAAGGAAGGTTACTATGATCGCTACCCGGTTGCAGAAGCTGCAAAAAAGGCCGAAAAAGCTGATAAAGACTAAGAATTAGCTTGATTTTAAGCCGGTTAACGCATACTATATATTAGTAGAATAATCATTATTGGAGGCAATCATGGCTGAACAAAGTTATAATTCAAAGGTTAAAATTTTTGCTTTGAATTCAAACAAACCATTGGCAAAGAAAATTGCTGATGCCGTAGGAGTTCCTTTAGGTAAGACTTCAGTTGACCGTTTTAGCGATGGCGAAATTCGGATCAATATTGAAGAAAGTATTCGGGGGGATGAAATCTTCATCATCCAGTCAACGTCTGCACCGGTTAATGACAATTTGATGGAATTGTTAATTATGATCGATGCCTTAAGACGGGCAAGTGCATCAACGATCAACGTTGTAATGCCATATTATGGGTATGCACGGCAAGACCGGAAAGCGCGTTCTCGTGAACCAATTACTGCAAAGTTGGTTGCAGATATGCTTGAAAAGGCGGGTGCCGATCGCGTAATCGTGCTTGATTTGCACGCTGCTCAAATTCAAGGATTCTTTGATATCCCAGTTGATCACTTAATGGGCGCTCCATTATTGGCCGACTACTTCTTGAAGAACGGCCTTGAAAAAGATGCAGTTGTTGTTTCACCTGATCACGGTGGGGTTACCCGGGCACGGAAGTTAGCCGAATTCTTAAAGGCTCCGATCGCAATTATTGATAAGCGGCGTCCAAAAGCCAATGTTGCCGAAATTATGAATATTATTGGTTCAGTTGATGGCAAGCGGTGCATCATTATCGATGATATGATCGATACTGCCGGAACGATCACGTTAGCGTCCCAAGCATTGATGGATGCTGGTGCAAAGGAAGTTTATGCATGTGCAACGCACCCTGTATTATCAGGCCCAGCAATTGAACGTCTTGATAAGTCTCCAATTAAGAAGATTATCGTAACGGATTCAATTCAACTTCCAGAAGAAAAGCAAATCGATAAGTTGACTCAAGTTTCAGTTGGTCCGCTTATCGGCGATGCAATCAAACGGATTCATGAAAACAAACCGGTTAGTCCATTGTTTAAGAATCGTTTCCGTTCAGATAAAATTGATGACTAATTAATAAATGATAAAGGAAAGAGGTCATGGTGAAAACCATGACCTCTTTCCTTTATCCACATAATCGTGTTCCAAAACAACGAGCTACGACGCGAAGCTAGTGAAGTTCAAAAAACTCCGAATTTATGCTGGCGCGATTCGTTCGCTTTTCTGCTTCCACCACGCTCGTTTTTGATGTTTTGTCACACCTTCTTTATTTATTTCGGAAAAATCAACCGGTCATTATGCAAATACTCTTCAAATTGCTGGTAAACGGGTGTGAAAATTTCAAGCTGATTGCCCTTGGCAAGCATTTCCCGCGGGAAAAAGAACCGTTCATCACCGGTGATTTTACCGCTGATGGCTTTGACCAGCGTGCTGACCGTTGAAAGTTCGATCAGGCTTCCATCCGTTTGCATCAATTCGATTTGCGTTTGTGGCTTTTTGGCATTCGGATTGTATGAATCGTACGGCAGATCAAAACTGTCATTAGTGGCTGCATAATAATACGGATCAAAACCGGCTTCAGCAATCAATTTGCGTAAGGTTGGTAACAACGAACGCGTATCATCATTGACCTTAGCTGATTTAAGTGGTTTGCGGTTTAAGAACCGCCGGGCGAGATCTTTAAGAATGTGATCATCGCATTCGCTCCAAATACTGAAACAGGTATTTAAAACGCCATCATCAAGTTTCAAGTACTGTTCAGGTGAAAATTGATTATCAAAAAACGGTTTTAAAGTTTCGTATGCAAAGTCATGCGGTAACTGATCCATTTCGTACAGGTCCTTTGCTCGTTTCAATAATGAACTTAAAATGACTTCCATTGACCGGGAAACGGGATGGAAATAAACTTGCTGGTACATTTGAAAACGGCTGACAATGTAGTCTTCAACCGCATGCATTCCACTAAAGTTGAAGGCAATCCCGCCGTGGTACGGCCGCATGACCCGCAAGATCCGGGTGAGATCAAAGTTACCGTATTTTGTTCCGGTAAAGTACGAATCGCGTAAAAGGTAATCCATCCGGTCCGCGTCGATCTGGCTTGAAATCATTTGAACAACTTGCTGGTTCGGATAGGTCTTCGCAATTACGCTGGCGACCTGCGCAGGAAAATCATCGCTGACCTGCCGCAGAACGTGGTTGACTTCGGTTTCCGGCGAAGTGATGATCTGCTGCGTCATTTGTTCGTGGTTAGTATGAAAAATATGCTCAAAAGTATGCGAGTATGCTCCGTGACCAACGTCATGTAACAAAGCGGCACATAAAGCAACGAGCCGTTCACGATCATCCCATAGACCATCATTGGCCTTTTGCGTTGGATAATTACGTTGGAAGAGGTCACAGATTTTTCGGGTGATCTCATACACCCCAACGGAATGCGAAAAACGTGAATGCTCAGCTCCGTGGAAAGTATAACTGGTCGTGCCAAGCTGTTTGATCCGGCGTAACCGTTGAAATTCCTTGGTATTGATCAGGTCAAGGATCACTTGGTGCTGAATGTAAATGTAATTATGGATCGGGTCACGCAGAACCTTTTCCATTGGTAAAAGCTGCGGATGCAAAACTGTGATCGGAGCCACTTCCTTTCGGTTAATGATTGCCTTTATTATACCGCAACCGGCAAATTAATCGGTGGCAAAGTGAATGGCAGCTCGATATAATAAAACTAAGGATTTTTAATAAGGAAGTGATCAGATGGCATCCAAAAATGAAATTCCGGTCAAAATTCACGTTGAGACCGTTCATCAGCAAGATGGGCAAAAGGAAGAATATGCGGAAGATTTTGATGGCCGGTTGATTGAGATCGGGGAGACGGTTTATTTGCGGTATGAAGAAGAACTCCCAGAAAATGAACACGCAAAGGTGACCTTTAAGATTGCAGGCGATGAAGAGGTTCAACTGACCCGGAAACTTGAACATCAGAAGCTGCATTTGACCTTTAAACCCGGAAAACGAATTCCATCCCGGTACCAAACTCCGTACGGTAATATTCCGGTTGAAGCTTTTGCCGGCCGCATGGAAACGGTGCTTGAGGATGATCCGCGGGCCGGTAAGTTAGAGATCGATTACCGCCTTTATAATGGGGATTCTTTACTTGGCGATTATAAAATCAGATTGCAATTTACCGCGTAGTATTGTATGATGAAGAGTAAACTGCTGAAAGGACGTGTACCAAATTGGGGCTTGAAAAATTCGAAGGTATGAATAAAGATGAATTGTCAATGATCGAAGTTTCACGGGAAATTTTGCATGAAAAAGGCGAACCGATGGCGTTTGCTGATTTAACAAACGAGGTTCAAAATTTCCTTGAAAAGAGCGATGAAGAAATTCGCGAACGGTTGCCACAATTCTATACTGACTTAAATATTGATGGCAGTTTTATCTCATTGGGAGATAATATGTGGGCATTGCGCTCATGGTATCCATTTGAATCAATCGATGAAGCACTTGTCCATTCTGATGAAGCAGATGATGACCAACCACGCAAAAAGCGGAAAAAGGTCAATGCTTTCTTAGACTCAAACAATGATGACGATGTAATCGATTATGACAATGATGATCCTGAAGATGATGATTTTGCCGATGATGACGATGATCACCAACAAGATTTGAAGGATTACCAAAACGATTTGGATGACGTGGACGATGGCGATGACCCGCAAGACGATTTGCCAGATGGAATCGAAGGTCAACTTAACGAATTTTCAGATGACGATGATGAATAAAGGCTTGACGTTCGAATAACGATTAGGTAGAATCTTATTTGGGCGCTCGTGAAGAGCCTTTTGAACGGAGAAAGCTCCCTACCTTATGAATTAAGGTAGGGGGCTTGTTGTTTTTTGTAATCCCCGGAAATCAATTAATTTGGAGGAATATTTCACAATGACCAAGTATATTTTTGTTACTGGTGGGGTTGTTTCCTCACTTGGAAAAGGTATTGTTGCAGCATCTTTAGGCCGCTTACTTAAAAATCGTGGATTAAAGGTTACAATTCAAAAGTTTGATCCATACATCAACGTGGACCCCGGAACAATGAGTCCATACCAACACGGTGAAGTTTTCGTTACTGATGATGGAACAGAAACTGACTTGGACCTTGGCCATTATGAACGGTTCATTGATATCAACCTTAACAAGTATTCAAACGTTACGACCGGGAAGGTATATTCAGAAGTTTTAAAGAAGGAACGGCGCGGTGATTATTTAGGAAAGACCGTTCAAGTTATTCCGCACATCACAGACATGATCAAGGAAAAGATCTTACGTGCCGGAACGGTTACTGATTCAGACGTTGTAATTACTGAAATCGGGGGAACTGTTGGGGATATTGAATCCCTTCCGTTCCTTGAAGCTTTACGGCAAATGAAGGCGGAAGTTGGCGCTGATAACGTGCTTTACATTCACACGACCCTTCTTCCATACTTGAAGGCTGCGGGTGAAATGAAGACCAAACCAACCCAACACAGTGTAAAGGAATTACGGAGTGTCGGCATTCAACCAAATATTTTGGTTGTTCGCTCTGAAAAGCCGATTTCACAAGGAATCCGGAACAAGATTGCAAGTTTCTGTGACGTTGATCCAGAATCTGTAATTGAATCCCTTGATGTTGATACGCTTTACCAAATTCCATTGAACTTGCAAGCTCAACACATGGATGATATTGTTTGCCGGAAATTGAAACTTGAAACTCCAGAAGCTGATATGACTGAATGGAAAGAATTAGTTGATCGGGTTCGGAACCTTAAGGGCCATGTCAAGATTGCATTGGTTGGAAAGTATACTCAACTTCCAGATGCATACATTTCAGTTAATGAAGCTCTCCGGCACGCTGGTTACAAGGTGAACGCCAAGGTTGACATCGATTACTTTGATGCTGAAAACATTGATAAGAATAACGTTGCTGAAAAACTTGGCAGCTATGACGGAATTATTGTTCCTGGCGGTTACGGTTCACGGGGAATCGAAGGAATGATCCAAGCAATTCGGTATGCCCGTGAAGAAAACGTACCATTCTTAGGGGTTTGCCTTGGAATGCAAATGGCAAGTATCGAATTTGCCCGCGATGTTCTTGGAATTGAAGATGCAACAACTGGCGAAGTTAACCCGGACGCACCACACAAAGTAATTGATTTGATGGAAGCGCAAGCCGACGTTGAAGACATGGGAAATACTCAACGGTTAGGAGCATATCCATGCAAACTTCGTCCAGGCACAGTTGCAGCTGCCGCTTATGATAATCAAGATGTAATTCAAGAACGTCACCGTCACCGTTACGAATTCAACAATGAATATCGCGATGCGTTTGAAGCTCACGGCCTTGTCTTCTCAGGAACATCACCGGATAACCGCTTAGTTGAAGTTATCGAAATTCCAGAAAACAAGTTCTTCGTTGCATCACAATACCACCCAGAATTCTTATCACGGCCACAACGTCCAGAAGGCTTATATGCCGCATTCGTTAAAGCTGCTTTTGAAAATCAAAAGTAATTTTAGAAGGCGAATTGAATTAAATGTGTTATCCTTATAGTAGCAATAGATAACGGAGGCGAACTAGGGATGAAAGAAAAGAAATTAGGACACCTTGCTGAAGAAATTGTAAAGTATCAAGAAAAGTATCATTTAACAGATGCTGAATTGGCACTGACAAGTCATTTTTCAGTCGAACGGATTCATGCAATCAAGGCGGGACAAGTTGAAGTTCGTCCTGAAGAATATGAAGAATTACAGGAATTGTTGGCTGATGAGGAACCAGTTACAAGTGATGATAAACAATAAAAACTGTAATTGAGAGCGAAGAGGCTGCGACAATCATGTCCAGTCTCTTTTATTGTATTTACCGAAGTTGATTGGCGTTAAAGAAAGGAAAGTAAAATGGCAAAGAGAAAACGCAAAAAGCAAAAGGTTACTCCGTCACAGGTTATTATTACGGTCTTAGCCGCAATTTTGATCGTGCTTGCCGGAGGAAGAGTTTCTGGTAAACTAGGCCGGCTTGATCTTGGAATGACGCAAAATGTCCGGGCAGGTCAGAATACTCCGAATCAAAAGTTGGCATCAAGCGTATTAACGGATAGTGTTAAACAACAGCTTGGGGGTTCGATCACCTATAACGGGCATGGGGCGTTCATTATCAACAATAATCAAAATGATTTGAATGCGCAGATTGCAAGTGCGCCGTATGCAACGGATGAAGTTGATAACTTGGGCCGGCCGCACATTGGAAATGCATGGTTGAATAAGACTTGCCGGCAGTACAAAAACCGGGAGCAAACTGGGAACGGTCGCACCGATTGGAAACCAGCCGGATTTCATCAATTAAGCGGATTACCGGGAGAATATAAGCATGCTTATGATCGGGGACACCTGTTAGGATATGCATTGGTTGGCGGAATTCGTGGCTTTAACGCTTCGGAATCGAATCCGGCCAACGTTGCAACCCAAACTGCATGGGCCAACGAAGCCCGGTCAGCAGATTCAACGGGGCAGAATTATTATGAAGGATTAGTCCGGAAAGCGCTTGATCAAAATAAGCAAGTTCGTTACCGGGTGACTGATATTTATGACGGTAATAATTTAGTTCCGTCAGGGGCGCATATTGAAGCTAAGTCGTCCGATGGATCATTAGAATTTAACGTTTTTGTTCCGAATGTTCAAAACAATATTCGGATCAATTACGCAACGGGCTACGCGACACAAAATTAGTAATATTCTTTAAAAACGATTGAAACCCAATTAAGGATTTTGTATCATTAAAGTTGACACGTCGCCTTGACGATGGTTCGGATTATAATAAATAAATTTAAAAAATTAGTGAGGATTCTTGCGATGAAAAAAATGATCGTCAAAGGAGAACAGCGCTTGCACGGCGAAGTAACGATCGGCGGTGCAAAAAACAGTACGGTGGCCTTGATTCCGGCTGCAATTTTAGCTGATACTCCGGTTAAATTTGACTCAGTTCCTGAGATTTTAGATGTCCACAATTTAATGTTGATTCTTGAAGCGATGAATGTAAAATCGCATTTTTCGCATGGACAATTAGAAATTGATCCTACTAATATCGAGAACCGCCCGTTACCTGGGGATGCGATTCGCAGTTTGCGGGCATCATACTATTTCATGGGTGCAATGCTTGGCAGGTTTGGTAAGGCAGTTGTTGGATTCCCTGGCGGAGACAACATTGGACCACGGCCGATTGACCAGCATATTAAAGGATTTAAGGCGCTCGGTGCGCATGTTGAAGAGGAAGATAACGCGGTTCGGATTACGACTGGCCCTGAAGGACTGCATGGGGCGCGGGTCTTCTTTGATATGGTATCTGTTGGGGCAACGATCAATGTTTTGCTTGCCGCCGTTAAAGCAAAGGGAACAACGATCATGGAAAACGTTGCAAAGGAACCGGAAATCATTGATTTAGCAACGTTCCTGAACAATATGGGAGCCCACATTCGCGGTGCCGGAACGGATGAGATCCGAATCGAAGGGGTTGAGAGTTTAAAGTCAACGAATACCCACACGATTATCCCGGATCGAATCGAAGCTGGAACTTACCTTGCATTTGCTGCAGCAAATGGTGACGGGGTTTTGGTAAAGAATGTAATTACAGAACACTTGGACCCATTCATTGCTAAACTGCGTGAAATGGGCGTTACGATGGAAATTGATGAAGACAGCATTTACATTCCAGGCAATGACCGTTTGAGTCCGGTAACTGTCAAGACATCACCGTTCCCTGGATTTGCGACTGACTTGCAGCAACCGATTACGCCATTATTAATGTGTGCGCAAGGAACATCCAAGATCATTGAAACGATTTATCCGAAAAGAATCAAACACATTCCTGAAATGCAGCGGATGGGTGCAGATATCTCATGCAAAGATGGGGTATTTACGATTCATCATGCGAAGAATCTTAAGGGAGCCAATGTTGATGCCGGTGAAATTCGGGCCGGGGTTGCGCTCCTTGGACTAGGATTGATGGCTAAAGGAACAACGGTTATTAATAATGCGGATAATATTTTGCGTGGTTATGACCGAATCGTTGAAAAGATGCGTGGATTATCAGTTGATATCGAGTTATTGACGGTTGCTGATAATCTTTAGAAAGTAGTGCGGGATGGAAAAGAAAACATCAAAGAAAAGCGAACCTGAAAAAAAGCGGGTTTTAAAGGGAAGAGCATCTTCAAAGGCAAAGGAAACTAATAAGAACAAGGAAGCTCAACAACAGGCTTCACACGAAAACATCACCCTTGAAGATCTTGAAAAGAAGACGTTGCGGGAGATTTATGAATACGCGCGTCAGTATAAAATTCCATATTACAGTCAGATGAATAAAAAAGAGCTTGCGATGGCAGTCGTCCGGGCGCAAGCTGAAAAACAAGGCTATTTCTTTATGAATGGCGTTCTTGAAATCATTTCTCATGATTCATATGGGTTCTTGCGGCCAATCAATTATGGCCCGTCGCAAGAAGATATTTACGTTTCGGCAAGTCAGATCAGTTTATTTGGTCTGCGGAACGGTGATCGGGTCGCTGGGTTAGCCCGGCCGCCACGGCATGGGGAACAAAACTACGGCATGATGCGAATCGACTCGGTCAACGGTAAGGCGCCGCAAGAAGCCAAGAACCGGCCGCATTTCCCAGCACTGACCCCGATTTATCCGGACAAACAGATCAAGTTAGAAACGACTTCGAAAAATATTTCGACGCGGGTGATCGATCTGTTTGCCCCAATCGGATTTGGTCAGCGGGGATTGATCGTCGCGCCGCCCAACGCTGGGAAAACTAGCTTATTAAAGGCGATCGCTGGCGGGATTTCGGCTAACTATCCGGATGCTAAGTTGATGCTGCTGTTAATTGATGAACGGCCGGAAGAAGTTACGGATCTAGAGCGAACGGTTAACGGTGAAGTGATTTATTCAACGTTTGATCAACGTCCGGAAAATCACGTGCGCGTTGCTGAACTCGTTTTGGAACGGGCAATGCGGCTTGTCGAAGATAAACAGGACGTTGTAATTTTGCTTGATTCGCTTACCCGGCTTGCTCGGGCATATAACCTGGTTGAAACTCCAAGCGGACGGACGTTATCTGGTGGGGTCGATCCAGCAGCCTTGTACAAACCGAAGAAATTCTTCGGGGCAGCCCGCAACGTTGAAGAAGGCGGCAGTTTAACGATTCTTGCAACGGCGTTAGTTGATACCGGCAGCCGAATGGATGACGTGATCTATGAAGAATTTAAGGGAACTGGCAACCAAGAATTGCAACTGAGTCGAACCTTGGCTGAACGGCGAATCTATCCGGCAATTGATTTGGATAAATCAGTTACCCGGCGGGAAGATCTGCTGCTGAGTGATGATATCCGCAACGCAATTTGGAAGTTGCGGCGGAAACTGATGACAAACGACTTGACGCAAGATACAACGGAAGTTTTGAATATGTTGCGTAAGACGAAAAACAACGATGAATTTATTCAGCAAATTAGCAAAATAAAGTCGGTTAAATAATTCAAAGAGTTATTGCATGAAAATTTTATTCATGGTAACATGGTGTATGTTGCATGTTATATGCATAAATAACTCTGGCTCAGCAAATGGACCAGGGCAAAGGAGCGAAATTTAAATGAAACAAGGAATTCATCCAGATTATCACAAAGTTGTATTTATGGATTCATCAACAGGATACAAGTTCTTATCTGGTTCAACAGCAACATCAGATGAAACTGTTGAATGGGAAGATGGTAATACATACCCATTGATCCGTGTTGAAATCTCAAGCGACTCACACCCATTCTACACAGGTAAGCAAAAGTTTACTCAAGCAGACGGGGTTGTCGATCGTTTCAACAAGAAATACGGCTTTACAAACAAATAATTGCAGTGGAGGTTGTGATATATATCACAACTTCTTTTTTTCTAGGTTTTCGTCTCCAAGTGAGCTAAAATTAAAGTAAGCAATCTGGTTGAATTTGGATTGCAAATTTGATATTTTATACTTGTAAAAAGTAAGTAAATCAAATATGGGAAGGACGATTAGAATGATTAAAGAATTAACTGACCAAAACTTTGAAGCTGAAACCGCTAAGGGCGTTACATTTACAGACTTTTGGGCAACATGGTGCGGTCCTTGCCGGATGCAAAGCCCTGTTGTTGATCAATTGGCTGATGAGATGGGCGATAAGGTTCAATTTGGAAAGATGGATATCGATCAAAACCCTGGAACGGCCCAAGAGTTGGGAATTATGTCAATTCCAACAATGGTCATCAAAAAAGATGGTAAAATTGTAGATACAGTTGTTGGGTATCATGATAAAACTCAACTCGAACAAATTATCAATCAATATCTTTAATTAATGAGGTGTCACAATGGCAGATAAATACGACGTAATTGTGATCGGTGCAGGTCCCGGCGGAATGACGGCTGCGCTTTACGCATCACGGGCAAACCTGAAAGTTGCGATGCTTGATCGTGGGGTATATGGCGGTCAAATGAACAATACAGCAGAAGTTGAAAACTATACCGGATTTAAATCAATTTTAGGTCCGGATTTGGCTGAGCAAATGTATCAAAGTTCAATTCAATTTGGAGCGGACTTTGTATACGGCAATGTTGAAAAAGTAACGGTTGACGAAGATGGAATTAAGCACGTGAAGACTGATAGCGGAGAACTTGAAGCTCCGGCAATCGTAATTGCAACCGGATCACAATACCGGAAACTTGGAATTCCAGGTGAAGATGAATATAGTGGTAAGGGCGTTTCATACTGTGCAGTATGTGACGGGGCTTTCTATCGTGGAAAAGACGTTACAACGGTCGGCGGCGGTGATTCAGCCGTTGAAGAAAGTGAATACCTTGCCAAGTTGGTAAATAACGTTAACATCGTTCACCGGCGTGATCAATTGCGGGCCCAAAAGATTTTGCAAGACCGGGCATTTGCAAATGATAAGATCGATTTTACGTGGAATACGATCGTAACCGAGATTGTGGGGGATGGTAAGAAAGTTACCGGCGTAAAGACTCACAACAAGGAAACGAATGAAGACCGGTTAGTTCCAACTGATGGCGTATTTATCTACATTGGAAACGTCCCAATGACGGAACCATTTAAAGACCTTGGAATTACTGACGAACAAGGTTGGGTAATTACGGATGACGAAATGAAGACGAGCGTTCCAGGCGTGTTTGCAGTTGGCGATGTTCGGGATAAGAAGTTGCGTCAAATTACAACGGCCGTTGGCGATGGCGGAATTGCCGGCCAAGGGGTATTCAGTTACATCGAAAGTTTAAAAGACTAATTTAATTAGATTAAAGTGGGAATCGAACAGATTAATGTTCGGTTCTCACTTTTTATTTATAAAGAAAACCCGAAAAATAACTTTCGTATTTATTTGACCGTTTACAAAAGAAATTTTGTGATATATATTTATTAATGTTGTTTGATTTAAACAATCAAAATAATGTTCGTATTTTACCGAAGGAGTGTTACTTTTGAAAGGCATTGCAAATTATTTCGAGTTTGATAAGCTGCATACGAATTTTAAACGGGAATTTGTTGCGGGCGTTACCACTTTTGTATCAATGGCCTATATTTTGTTTGTGAACCCGAGCGTTTTAGGTGCATCGGGAATGGATAAGGGGGCAGTCTTTACGGCAACGGCTGTTTCGGCTGCTTTTGCATGTTTAGTGATGGGGTTATACGCGAAGTATCCATTTGCTTCCGCTCCAAGTTTAGGGATCAATGCATTCTTTACCTACTCAGTATGTATCGGAATGCATATTCCGTGGCAAACCGCTTTAGCCGGTGTTTTTGTAGCATCGATCATTTTCTTACTGGTAACGGTTTTAAAACTTCGGGAAACGATTATTAATTCAATTCCCGAAGACTTGAAGTATGCAATTTCTGCCGGAATTGGTTTATTCATTGCATTTGTGGGGTTGCAAGATGGAAAAATCATTATTGCTGACAAGTCGACCCTGGTTGGTTTAGGCAGCATTCACGGAGCAGTTTGGGTAACCTTGTTTGGGTTGCTTGCAACGGCTTTGTTACTGATTTTAAATGTTCCTGGAGCAATCTTTATTGGAATGGTTCTGGGGGCAATCTTTGGAATCGTAATGGGATATATTCCAATGCCGCATCATTTTATTTCGGCAATTCCAAGTTTGAAGCCAACATTCGGCGTGGCCCTTCATCATCTTGGAAGTATTAATACCGTCCAGATGTGGATCGTTGTCTTTACGTTCTTATTAGTAACATTCTTTGATACGACCGGAACGTTGATTGGGTTAGCCCAACAAGGCGGTTTTATGAAGGATAATAAGTTGCCGCGTGCCGGTCGCGCCTTGATGGCCGATTCAACTGGGATGATGGTTGGTTCAGTGCTTGGAACCTCACCTGTCGGGGCTTACATTGAATCATCAGCCGGGATTGCCGTTGGCGGTCGGAGCGGATTGACCGTCGTGATCACTGGAATCCTCTTTATTTTAGGGATGTTCTTTTCGCCGCTTTTAGGTGTAGTTACTTCTCAAGTTACTGCTCCAGCATTGATTATCGTTGGGGTTTTAATGGCCCAAAATATGGCAAAAATCCATTGGGACAAGTTGGAAATTGCGATTCCAGCATTCTTAATTTTGGTTGGAATGCCATTGACATACAGTATTTCTGACGGGCTGGCTTTAGGATTTATCGCTTATCCGTTAACGATGCTGGCAGCTAAACGTGGCAAGGAAGTTCCGGCATTGATGTATATCCTTGGAATCGTTTTTGTGATTTTCATTTGGATTTTGAATCACTAGGATTTCGTTCAAAACTTGAAAAATCGCCGGGGATATGATTAAATTATCTAACTGTGAGTGAGAATGTTGTTAGGGAAGCTGTTTAAAGGTTTTCTTGGGAGATTACGACAATAATTCACGAGGTAGATATATGTTAGAAATTGAAAAGACAGTTGATCTTGACCGCGATTTGTACAAAGACGCTGTCGCAATTCGGGAACAGGTCTTTGTGAATGAACAAGGAATCCCGATTGAAAAAGAAATGAAGGGTGAAGATGGACCGTGCTATTATGTTGGTTACATTGATGGTCATCCGGTGGCAACTGCGCGGGTTGTGAAAAAAGCGGGTGAATGGTTGATCCAACGGGTTGCGGTCGTCTCTGAAGAACGCAATAAGCATTATGGAACTGAAATGATGGCACAAATTGAACAAGATGCGCTTGCTCAACGGGCTGAAAGATTGATCTTGCATGCTCAAGATGATGCGCAATCATTTTATATCCAGTTAGGATATCAAGTTGAAGGAGATCAGTTTAAAGAAGCTGATCTTCCCCACCATGTAATGATTAAAGATTTGTAATCTAAAATAAAAAATGATATGGTATTGGTATGCGATGAGTCGAGGAAAGCTGGCCAGAAATTTCTGGTGTGCTGCGGCACAGACGGCTTTAAATCGAACGCGGACACCATTACTGCCGGATTGCAGGGTGGCGTTGAACTTTTAATGTGGATAAAACGTTCAACTATTTTGGATAAACAAAATACCGCAAAAGTGAGGAGGTCAGACAAATGTCGGCCTCCTCTGCTGTATCGTAATTAATTTTCATTATCAAAATAAACGGAGGATCAAGAATGATTGGATTAATTGTTTTAGTAATCGTGATTGCATTGGTGATCACATACATTGTAATGTACAACGGTCTGCAACGTGCAAAGGTTAATACTGATGAAGCATGGAGCCAAATCGATGTTCAATTGCAACGGCGGAACGACTTGATTCCAAACCTGGTTGAAACAACAAAGGGCTATGCTAAACATGAACGGGAAACCCTTGATGAAGTTGTTGGTTTACGGAATAAAATCATGCAACTTCCAGCTGATGCGCATCAGGAAAAAATGGAAATTTCAAATCAATTAACAGATGCATTAAAGTCAATTTTTGCATTGTCAGAAAATTATCCAGATTTGAAGGCCAGCCAAGAATTCTCACAACTTCAAGAAGAATTAACGAATACTGAAAATAAAATTGCTTATTCACGGCAACTCTTCAATAGTTCAGCTGCATTGTATAATCAAAAATTAGTAACCTTCCCGTCAAACATGGTTGCTCATATTCACCACATGACAAAGGTTAACTACTTGGAAACTCCAAGTGCAGCGAAGGAAGCACCAAAGGTTTCATTTTAATTTTTGAATTAGTTTGTTGAAACGGAGGTTTTAGCAAATGCTTTATCAGCAAATCGCGCAAAATAAGCGGAAAACGATTTACGTTTTAATTGGATTTTATGTTTTAGTCGGCTTGATGGGAGCGGCTCTTGGCTATTTTTGTTACGGCCGGGCAACGATTGGAATTGCAATTGCGATTGGCGTTGGCCTTTTCTACATGATCATGACGTTGACCCAATCAACGTCGATCGTCATGAGCATGAATAATGCCCATCCGGTTACTGAAGAGCAGGCGCCGGTTTTATATCACGTTGTTCAAGACATGGCAATGGTCGGTAAAGTTCCGATGCCGAAAGTTTACATTATTGATGATCCAAGTCCCAATGCGTTTGCCACCGGACCAGATCCGCAGCATGCAGCGGTTGCCGCAACGACGGGCTTGCTTGAACGGTTGAACCGGGAAGAGCTTGAAGGGGTAATTGGCCATGAAATCAGTCATATTCGAAATTATGATATTCGGCTGCAATCAACGGCGTTAGCATTGTCATCCGCAATTTCATACCTTGCAAACTTAGGGGTGAATTCGTTCTTTTGGGGACGGGTCAATCGCGATGATGATGACAATCAGTCAGCAATTATTGCAATGATTTTTTCAATTCTAACGCTGATTTTAGGTCCGCTTGCAGCTACCCTTGCTCAAATGGCCCTTTCACGGAACCGGGAATATCTTGCTGATGCGGGATCAGTCGAATTGACGCGCAATCCGCAAGGCTTGATCGATGCCTTACGGGCAATTTCAGATAGTGAACCGATGCGGAACGCGAACACAAGCAGTGCATCACTTTACATTGCCGATCCGTTTAAAAAAGGTTCATGGACCCATTTATTTGATACTCATCCGCCAATCGAAAAACGAATTGAGCGGTTGGAACATATGTAAGTATGAGAAGGTGTGACAAAACAGTAAAAACGAGCGTGGTGGAAGCAGAAAAGCGAACGAATCGCAGAGCATAGATTCGGAGGTTTTCGAATTAGCTTCGCGTCACCACTCAGCTCGTTTGTTTTGGAACCCGGTTATGCAATAGTAAAGAGACTGCGACTTATGTCACAGTCTTTTTTTAACAAGAAAATAATGATTGAATGTGGTACAATATCTTAGATTAGGATTCGGAATGAATAAGGAAAGGAAGATAAAATCAATGAAGATGCAATTATCAGAAATTGCACGGGTATTGGAGGTTGAAGATATTCCGGCAGAGTGGAACGCCATTACGATCACGAGTGTCAGTTTCGATAGTCGGCAAATGAAGCCGGGGGCGTTGTTTGTCCCATTGAAGGGTGAAAACGATGGCCATCAATTTATTCAAAATGCAATTGATGCTCAAGCAGCGGCAACCCTTTGGCAAACTGATCACCGGGCAATTCCAACTGCAATTCCTGCATTACCGGTTGAAGATACGTTAGCTGCAATGCAAAAACTTGCCAAGTACTACTTGCACAAAATTAATCCGCAAGTTGTTGCAGTCACCGGCAGTAATGGAAAAACAACCACGAAAGACATGATTGCGGCGGTTTTGCAAACGCAATATAACGTAACGAAAACCTTTGCCAATTTTAATAATGAAATTGGGGTTCCAATGACCTGTCTTTCAATGGAGCCGAATACGGAAGTTTTAGTGGTCGAAATGGGAATGGACCGCTTTGGCCAGTTGGATAAGCTTAGTCGGCTGGTCGAACCTGATATTGCGGTCATCACAATGATCGGGGAAGCCCACATTGAGTTCTTTGGAACCCGTGACCGGATTGCCGATGCCAAAATGGAAATCACTCATGGATTAAAAGAAGACGGAACTTTAATTTACAACGGGGACGAACCGCTTTTGCGGGCACGGACGGCGGATCTTGTTCAGGCAACCAAGACATTTGGGTTAGATGAACAAACCGATGATTTGGCTGCAAGTGATATTCAAGGAAATGATCACGCAACGACCTTTAAAGTTCCGGCATTAACTCCTGATGAATTTAAGATTCCAATGATTGGGGATTACAACGTTAAAAATGCGTTAGCAGCCATTGAAGTTGGAAAGTTAATGCATATTGAAATTGCCAACATAATTCAAGCTTTGAAGACGTTTGCGTTAACCGCTAACCGGACTGAATGGGTCAACGGGACCCTTGGCGAACGGATCTTAAGCGATGTTTATAATTCAAATCCAACAGCGGTCAAGGCGGTTCTGCATTCATTTAAGGAAGTGCCAGTTGAAGATGGCGGGCGCCGGATCGTCGTTTTAGGCGATATGTTGGAACTCGGTGAGCAATCACCTGAATTGCATGCTTCA
This sequence comes from Ligilactobacillus sp. 110_WCHN, assembly GCF_030518115.1. Taxonomy (NCBI): domain Bacteria; kingdom Bacillati; phylum Bacillota; class Bacilli; order Lactobacillales; family Lactobacillaceae; genus Ligilactobacillus; species Ligilactobacillus sp. 110_WCHN. Next base: position 19,818 of record NZ_JAULLI010000007.1, on the reverse strand, counting down.
CTAGCAGAAGCAATTGACCCGGCCAAAATTGATGAAGTTTACCTTTACGGAAACGAAATCAAGCCGTTAAAGACCAAGCTTGAAGGAATGATGGCTCCTCAACGGATCCATTACTTTGAATTTGGCAACCAGGAACAATTAATTGATGACCTTCAACATGATTTGCGTCCGGAAGATGTTGTTTTACTGAAAGGTAGCCACGGAATGCATCTTGAAAAGGTCTTAGCCGCCTTGAGTCCGGCAGAGAATGAAGATTAAGGAGAATTTGAGATTGAATTTTAGCGATTTAGGATTAGATAATCAATTATTAGAAGCGGTAAAGCGAACCGGCTTTGAAGAACCGACGCCGATCCAGTCCAAGACCATTCCGCTGGTTCTTTCGGGAATCGATGTGATTGGTCAAGCCCAAACCGGAACGGGCAAAACGGCGGCTTTCGGATTACCGTTACTGCAAAAGATTGATTATTCACGGCGTGAGATTCAAGCGCTTGTGATCTCACCGACCCGGGAACTCGCAATTCAAACTCAAGAAGAAATCTTCAAACTTGGAAAAGAAAAATTAGCAAAGGTCCAGGCAGTTTTCGGCGGGGCAAATATTGTTCGGCAGATCAAGCAGCTAAAAAATTATCCGCCCCATATTTTAGTCGGAACTCCAGGACGGTTACTTGACCACCTTCAACGGGGAACGGTCAACTTGAGCAAGGTTGAAACGCTTGTTTTGGACGAAGCTGATGAAATGCTTGATATGGGATTTCTGGATGATATTAGTAAAATCATTGCGCAAATTCCAAAAAAACGGCAGACGTTGCTTTTTTCAGCAACCATGCCGCCAGCAATCTTGAAAGTCGGCAAACGGTTCATGAATCACCCGGAGATTGTGAAAATCAAGAACCAGCAATTAACGGCTGATTTAGTTGACCAATTCTTCGTTAAGGTTCGGGAAAATGAAAAATTTGATGTAATGACGCGGATTTTAGACGTCCAGGCACCTGAATTAACGATCGTTTTTGGACGGACGAAACGGCGGGTCGATGAGCTTTCGCGCGGATTGGTTGCCCGTGGTTATAATGCGGCCGGCATTCATGGCGACCTGTCGCAGCAGCAGCGAAGTGCGGTCTTGAAAAGATTTCGGGATGGCGACCTTGATATTTTAGTGGCCACGGATGTTGCTGCTCGCGGATTGGATATTTCAGGTGTCAGTCATGTCTACAACTATGATATTCCGCAAGACCCGGAAAGTTATGTTCACCGGATTGGGCGAACAGGGCGGGCCGGTCATCAAGGAATCTCGGTCACGTTTGTCACCCCTAATGAAATGGATTATTTGCGGGTGATTGAAAAACTGACCCGTAAACGGATGATCCCAATGCGGCCGCCGACAGCCAAGGAAGCCTTTAACGGTCAGATGGAAAGTGCGATCCGGGAGATCGATAATTTGATTTCGCGGACTGATACGGATAAATACAGTGATCAGGCCAATGAATTATTGAATGAATACAGTGCGTTGGACCTTGCAGCAGCGTTATTGAATACTGTTTCGCGCGAAGATGCATCTTCAGTTCCGGTCAAAATCACACCGGAACGACCATTGCCGCGGCGGAAACGGACTAACCGGCATGATAACCGTTATGGTAAAAATCGGAAACGGAACTATCGTGACCGGCGAGGAAAGCGGAAGGATCAACGACCAAAGAAAAAACAGACAACCAAGCCAAAATATAAGATTCGGAAACGATAACAATGATTTGGGGATTAGGAATTGATTTAACGGAAATTGAACGAATTCATCGCATTCGCCAAAAGGGGGATGCTTTTGCCCGCAAGATTTTGACGGCCAATGAATTGGCAGTGTATCAGAAACTCGGTTCAAAGCGCCAGGATGAGTTTTTAGCAGGCCGATTTTCAGCAAAGGAATCATACAGCAAGGCGCTGGGAACTGGAATCGGGAAGGCGGTCAATTTTAAGGATTTGGAAATTATCGATAATGAACTCGGCAAACCCGAGCTGCGCCGTCACCCTAAGCAGAATGAATTAAAGGCGTTCGTTTCAATTTCGCATACGGATGAGTTAGTAATGACAGAGGTTATTTTGGAGAAGAAGGACTAAAAATGATTATTGGAAAACATCGTGGAACATGTGCCACCATTGATTTAGGGGCAATCAAGCATAATTTAAAAATTGAACGTCAACGAATGGAACCCGGCCAGGAATTGTTTGCCGTGGTCAAAGCCGATGCATACAGTCACGGATTAATTCCGGTTGCAGTTGCTGCACAGGAAGCCGGAGTTGACGGCTTTTGCGTGGCGGTGATCGATGAAGCCGTTGCGTTACGGGAAAATGGAATTACAAAGCCGATTTTGATTTTAGGTGCTTCACCAGAAACGGAAGCCCCGTACATGGCAAAATTCAACTTATCAACGGCGGTCAGCGACCTTCACTTCTTACAAACGGCCCAGCCATTATTAGCAGCTCAAAATTTGAAGTTAAAGGTTCACCTTGCCCTTGATACGGGAATGGGCCGGATCGGATTCCGTGATCAGGAAACCGTTAAGGCAGCAATCGAATTTATGAACCACCATCAAGCCCAATTTGAATTTGAAGGGATCTTTACCCACTTTTCAACGGCTGATTCAGCGGATGATTCTTACTTCAAGAAGCAATTGAATAAGTTCCACGAACTGATGGAAGTTGTTACTCAACGTCCGCGTTACGTTCACGTTGCGAACTCAGCTGCTTCGATTTGGCACAAGCAATGCGGCGGGAATATGGTCCGGCTTGGAATCGGAATGTACGGGTTGAATCCATCAGGCAAGGAAGTTCAACTCCCGCATGATGTTGCGTTAAAACCAGCGTTTGAACTTACCAGTCACATTGTTGAAGTTAAGCAGGTTCATCCAGGAGATTCGATTAGTTACGGGACAACGTACACGGCTACTAAGGATGAATGGATTGGAACCGTTCCGATGGGCTATGCTGATGGCTGGTTACGGCGGATGCAGGGGTCAACGGTTTTAGTTGACGGCCAGGAATGCGAAATTGTTGGCCGAATCTGCATGGACCAGTTTATGATCCGGTTACCGCATGAAGTGCCATTGGGAACGAAGGTTACGCTAATTGGTGAAAATGGTGGCAAGCAAAAGACCGCCCAGGATGCTGCAGATTATGCCGGAACGATTCATTACGAAATTCTTTGTTCGATTGGACAACGGGTTCCGCGCTTTTACGTTGAAAAATAACAGCGGTGGAGGAATCAGCCATGGGGTTAAGTGAAACGGAAGCAGTTCAAAAAGTATTAGCATGTTCAAATTTGAAAGTTTACTGTGATTACTATTCGATTACAGTTGACGACATCAAGCACCAGCCGCAATTGGCATTTTACATCTTAAAACACCGTAATTCACTTGAACAATTGATTGCAGGTTACAGTGAGATGGAAGCAATCAATCAGGACATTTGTACTGAATTTCAGCGGTGTGAGCAGGAATGTCAGTCAATGATTCGGGGGTTAGTAAAGGATCGGGGATCAAATGAATTCAAAAATTAAACGCGGCGATATTTATTATGCAGACCTGTCCCCGGTCGTCGGTTCAGAGCAGGGTGGATTGCGTCCAGTGTTGATCATTCAAAATAACATTGGCAACCGTTTCAGCCCGACCGTGATTATCGCAGCAATTACGTCGAAAATTTCGAAACCAAAAATGCAAACGCACGTAGCGGTTGCGAAGTCGAAGGACGGATTAGGAAAGGATTCTGTAATTCTGCTTGAACAGATTCGGACGATTGATAAACGGCGCTTACAACGAAAAATTACCCATTTGGATGATTCGATAATGAATCAGGTTGACCGTGCACTTGAAGTGAGTGTGGGCTTAGGAGAAATTGATTAAAAAAAGGTTGTGACCTCGGTCACAACCTTTTTTCTACATTGACGAAGCATGTAAATTTTCAATTTCAGTAACGGTAAATTTATTTCGTTTCAAACTAGCAACGATCCGTTTGAGTTTATGTTCTGAAACTTCAGACGGAAGGGTAAATAAGATTCGTTGAATGTTGTTTTTTTCGTGCAGGTCAAGTGAAATACAACTGGCAATCACCGTATAACGGGTAATGATCTTCGACATTTTCGCAAGGTCACCGCGATCGCCGTTGGAAAGAATGGTCAAGACATAGCTTCCAGTATCAACGTTCCATGATTGCGATAGCATATTCAGCAAGCTGCTGTGAGTTAAAATTCCATAAAATTGATTTTCTTCATCTAAAACGGTAATGTACGGTAAGTCTTTAATTGTAAAGAAAATGTTGAAAAATGCCGAGTTGATTGAAATAAATTTGGTGGCATTTTTAAGCAATTGAGTTACCGGTAATTGCATATCGCCGCCGCGTGACTTATGCCGGTAAATGTGCATTTTGTAGATGTTTCCACGGAACAATTTACCTGATTCGTCAAGAACCGGAACACAACGAAAACCGGATGCTTCCAAAATATCGAGCGCCTCTTCAAGGGTTGCTGTTTCGGGAATGGTTGTTAATTCACTTTTCGGTTTAACAATTTCTTTTAAAATCATGATAAAGCTCCTTAGATCGTCATCAAAAAGTTTCAAACATTATAATAACATACTAAGGAACCTCTAAGAAATATTTAATTCAAAAAAACATTGCGAAATCGTTTGAAACTAAAATATGATATACTAAATGCGAAATCAGATTAATGGGTGGCTTGCTGAATTGCAGGCCGTTTTTGCGTATTTTAAAAGATAATTAGAAAGAAGTTTTTCAAATGAAAATGATCGTTGGCCTTGGAAATGTCGGTTCACGGTATGATGGAACCCGACACAATACTGGTTTTATGGTGATTGATGAACTTGCCACGCGGAACCAAATTGAAATTAATAAGGAAAAAGATGAAGCAATGATCGGTCAGGGAATGATCGATGGCGAAAAAGTTTTATTGGTTAAACCGCTGACTTTCATGAATGATTCCGGAAGAGCAGTGCGACCGTTGATGGATTTTTATAAAATTGATGTTGATGACCTGGTGATCGTTCAAGATGACCTTGATATGGAAGTCGGCCGGGTTCGCTTGCGGCAAAAAGGATCAGCGGGCGGCCACAACGGAATTAAAAGCATTATCCAGCATGTTGGAACGCAAGATTTCAAACGGGTCAAGGTTGGAATCGGACGGCCGAAGATCATGACGATCGTTGATTGGGTATTAGGAAGATTTACCCCAACGGAACGGCCATTCTTTGAAGAAGGTCGGGATAAAGCGGTTGCCGCAATTGAATATTGGGTTCAAACCGGCGACTTTATGAAGACGATGAATAAGTTTAACTAGAAGAAAGAGATGAAGGCATGGATTTAAGTGAATTGATTGGTCAAACTGATGAACTGCAAACTGTTCGGCAACAGTTAACGCAGCCGGGACGCCATTTGTTAACGGGGGTCCTGGGGTCAGCGAAGACGTTGATTTTGAAAAGTCTGTTTCAGCAATTAAAAAAGCCGTTTTTAGTTGTAACGGACACGCTCAGCCATGCCCAAAAGTTAACGGCGGATTTAACGAATGTTTTGGACGAGGAACAGGTTCGGCTTTTCCCGGTCGAAGAATTAGTGGCGACCGAAATTGCAACCAGCTCACCTGATTTTCAAAGTCAGCGGGTGCGGGCGTTGACAGCGCTCAGCCAGCATAAGGCTAAAGTTGTTGTGACTTCTGCTTCAGGACTAAGACGCCGGTTAGCACCGGTTGAAATGTGGAACCACAACCAACTGACTTTTAAGGTCGGAGCAGAACTCGAGCTTGAACAGGTCAGCCACCAGCTGGTTCAAATGGGATATCAACGACAAAAGTTAGTCGATCGTCCCGGTGATTTTGCGATTCGTGGGTCGATTATTGATATTTATTCACTGAACCATGAACTTCCTGTTCGAATCGACCTTTTTGATACTGAAATCGATTCGATCCGGTTCTTTGAGATTGGAAATCAGCGCAGCTTGGAAAACGTTGATGAAATCAGCGTGATGCCGGCAACCGATATGATTCAAAATTCCCAGATTTTCACTGATGGGATTCGGCGGCTGCAAGAACTTGAAGCTCAGGTCAAACCAGCCTTAAAGGAAGAGCAGGCAGATGAATTGCGGCGCCAACTTGATGCGGTCATCACGATGTGGAAAGACCAGGAGTTATTAAAAGAACACCGTATTTTCACCCAAATTCTCTATCCTCAAGCAACGTCCCTGCTTGATTATTTGGATGACGGGGTTTTAGTGCTTGATGATTATGCCAAAATTTTGGAACATGCAGATGAGATCGAGCAAAACGAACAGGTTTGGCTGGATGAAAAGGAAGAACTGAAGCCGGTGCTTGATCAATTACAGCTCGGGTTTGAAGTTCGCAAACTTGTTCGGAAAACCAAAAAATCAACGCTGTTCATGTCGTTGTTTAAAAAAGGAATTGGGCGCTTAAAGTTTGCATCATTAACGGATCTTAAAGTGCGCACGGTTCAGCAATTCTTCAGCCAAATGCCGTTATTACAAACGGAAGCGCGGCGATGGAACAAGCAAAACCAGACTGTTGTTTTGATGATTCAGGATGAAGAACGCCTGACGAAGATTTCCCAGACCCTTGATGATTTTGAAATTCCAAATATTATGACCCAGCCAGAAAATTTACAACGCGGAATTCTTCAAATTGTACGCGGCAGTTTGCAAAGCGGATTTGAAGTTCCCAGCGCGAAACTGGTTGTTTTAACGGAAACGGAACTGTTTGCGAAGGCAACAAAGAAGCGGGCCAAACGGCTGACAATGGAGAACGCTGAACGGCTGAAAAGTTACACCGACCTTAAAGAAGGGGACTTTGTCGTTCACGTTGATCACGGGGTTGGCCGGTATCTTGGCGTTAAAACGATGGAAGTCGATGGCAAACACCAAGACTACCTGACTCTTGAATACCAGAAAGGGGCTAAGCTTTACGTTCCGGTCAATCAATTAGACCGGGTTCAGAAGTATGTGTCATCGGACGCAAAGACACCGCATTTGAATAAACTGGGCGGAAGCGAATGGCATAAGACCAAAAAGCGGGTCGCAAGTAAGATCGAAGATATTGCGGATGAACTGGTTGATTTGTATGCTGAACGCGAAATGAAGACGGGATTTGCCTTTCCTAAGGATGATGCATATCAGCGGGAGTTTGAAGATGCGTTCCCGTATACCGAAACCCCGGATCAGCTTCGAAGTACTTCAGAAATCAAGCAAGATATGGAAAACAAGCACCCGATGGATCGGTTATTGATTGGCGACGTCGGTTACGGGAAAACGGAAGTCGCTTTGCGGGCTGCATTTAAGGCCGTTGAAGCGGGAAAGCAGGTTGCCTTTCTGGTTCCGACAACCGTTTTGGCCCAGCAACACTATGAAACGATGATCGAGCGGTTTGAAAACTTTCCGATTGAAATTGGGATTTTATCCCGGTTCAACACCCCGGCTGAAACCAAACAGGTCCTTGAAAACTTGAAGGACGGAAAGTGCGACATTGTGGTTGGAACGCACCGGCTTTTATCAAAGGATGTGCAGTTCAAAGATCTCGGATTGTTAATCATTGATGAAGAGCAGCGGTTCGGTGTTAAGCATAAGGAACGGTTGAAACAGTTGAAATCAACGGTTGATGTTTTAACGTTGACGGCAACGCCAATTCCGCGAACGCTTAACATGTCGATGCTTGGGGTCCGTGATCTATCAGTGATTGAAACTGCTCCGGTCAACCGTTATCCGATTCAAACGTACGTTATGGAACAGGATAATCAGGTGATTGCAAACGGAATCCGGCGGGAAATGGAACGTGGTGGCCAAGTCTTTTACCTGCATAACCGGGTAAAAGACATTGAAAAAAAGGCGGCGGCGTTGCAGGCCCTTGTTCCGGAAGCACGGATTACTTATATTCACGGTCAAATGACGGAAAACCAAATGGAAAAGATCTTAATGGACTTTATTCATGGCGATTATGATGTCCTGGTGACCACAACGATCATTGAAACGGGGGTCGACATTCCAAACGCCAACACCCTTTTTGTTGAGGATGCTGACAGGATGGGACTGGCTCAGCTTTATCAGCTCCGCGGACGGGTCGGCCGTTCAAGCCGAGTTGCATATGCTTACTTTATGTATAAACCGGATAAAGTGCTTACTGAAGTCAGTGAAAAACGATTGGAAGCAATCAAAGACTTTACGGAACTTGGATCCGGATTTAAGATCGCGATGCGGGACCTTGCGATTCGCGGAGCCGGCAATCTTTTAGGAAAGCAGCAGCATGGTTTCATTGATTCGGTCGGGTATGATCTGTATACTCAAATGTTGAATGAGGCTGTTGCCCGGAAACGCGGCGTTAAACCAGAAGAAAAAACGGATGCGACGATCAATTTGGACGTTGAAGCGTATATTCCGCAATCTTACATTGACGATGAACAACAAAAAATCGAAATTTATAAGCGGATTCGTCAATTTAAGAATTTTAATCAGTATCAAGAAGTTCAGGATGACCTGATCGACCGGTTCGGTGATTATCCGGATGAAGTATCGAACTTGCTGGAGATCGGATTATTAAAAATGGATGCTGATCGGGCATTAGTTGATCAAATTTTCCAAAAGAAAGATGAGATTACGATCGTCTTTTCAAAGAAGGCAACGACGCGGTTATCTGGCAGTCAATTCTTAGCAGCGGTTTCGCAAACCAAGTTGTCAACGTCAATGAACGTTGATAATTTGCAAATGAAGATTACAATTAAGAAAAAGGCTGATCAGACTCTTGCCCAAATTATTTTAGAAATGCAGAATTTGCTGAGTGAAATTGCAAAAATGCTGTCATCACAGGAGAAGGTTCATGAAGGATAATCGAATGAAAAATGTCATGAACGGGGCGTTGATTTTATCATTGGCGGCCCTGATTGCGAAAATCTTAAGTGCGTGTTACCGGATTCCATTTGAAAATTTAGTCGGGAATACCGGCTTCTATGTTTACCAGCAAGTATATCCCATTTATGGAATCGGAATGACGTTTGCATTGACGGGATTCCCGGTTTTTATTTCAAAGATAATCGCTGAACAAGATGAAGAAGCGGCTAAGCTAGCCGTTTCACATCAGATTTTTGTGATTTTAGCCTTTTTTGGACTCGCTTGTTTTGGCTTTTTGCAGCTTTTTGGACACCAAATTGCATTGATGATGGGTGATCGGCACCTTACCCCGCTGCTTGGCAGTGTTTCATGGATGTTCCTCTTTATGCCGATCCTGGCAGTCGGCCGGGGATATTATCAAGGAACGTTTAACATGACCCCGACGGCGATCTCACAGGTCACCGAACAGTTTATTCGGGTAACCGTCATTATTTTCGTGGCGTTGCTTGCAGTTCACCGTCATTGGACAGTTTACCGGATGGGGACGTGGGCCATGTTTGCGTCAACGTTTGGGGCAATTGGGGCCAGTATCAGTTTTATTCCGTTTTATACTAAGAAGTTTTGGCAAACAAAGCGGTCGGCCCACCAAAGCTATTTTAATTTGACCAAGCGGATTTTTTCAGACGGGTTGATCATTTGCTTGTTTGCATCAATGATGGTGCTGTTGCAGCTGGTTGATTCGTTTACCGTTAAAAATAGTTTGGTTTCAGCCGGAATGCTGCCGGCAGTTGCCAAAAGCATTAAAGGAACCTATGACCGGGCCCAACCGTTAGTTCAGTTAGGAATGGTCGTGGCGGTCAGCTTTTCATCGACGTTGTTGCCGACTTTGACGGATGCATTGCAGAAAAATCAGCTAGCACGATTCCGCCAGATTGCCAAGCTATTGATGCGGATCAGTGCGACGATTGCGGCAGCGGTAACGGTTGGAATGATCGTGCTGATGCCGGAAATCAATACGTTGCTTTTCAGCACCCCCGCACTTTCGCGAACGATTGCCGTTTATGTATTAAGTGTTTTTGTGATCACGCTGATCAGTACTTATAATTCGATTCTTCAAAGTCTTGACCAGTTCAAGATCACGGCAGTCGGTTTGATCCTTGCGGTTGTCGTCAAAGCCGCCATTAATTCGCTGATGATCCGCCATTTTGGAATGATCGGGGCAAGCTGGGCAACGGTGATCAGTTTACTGGTTGCCCTTGGAATTATTTTGTGGGCTTTGCCTTCGGGGGTTAAGAATTTATTCTTTGACGGTAAGGGCTTTGTGCATAAACTTTGCTTGGCAGTTTTAATGATGGGGCTGAGCGTTGGAATCGTTGTGCATGGTTTGCGGATGGTTATTTTCCTTTCACGCAAAGGGTCGATCGTCATCACGGTGATCGGAATGCTTGTTGGCGCGGCTGTCTTTCTTTCAATGGTGATTGGGCAAAAGATGTTTACAACGCGTGAATGGCTGATGATTCCCGGCGGTAAAAAGTTACTATTAGTTTTAGAAAAAATTGCGAAACGAGGAAATTCAAAATGAGACTAGACAAATTTTTAAAAGTATCACGAATCATTAAACGGCGTTCGGTTGCAAAGGATATTGCTGACCAAGGCCGAGTAACGGTTAACGGTAAGGTTGCTAAGTCATCTTCCAAGGTTGCAATCGGCGATGAGATCGTGATTAATTTTGGTAACAAAACTTTGACCGTTAAAGTTAACGATATCAAGGATACAACGAAGAAAAACGAATCGCAGGATTTGTATACGGTCGTTTCTGAAGAATATCAAGAAGATTATCGGATGTAAGGTACTTTTTTAAGTGGCGGTTTGTTATAATTTGAGTAGTGAGATCTAGTCGGTTTGATAAGGAGAGTACAATGGCGCAAAAGAAGAAAAGCAAAAAGTTAAAGGTCATTAATCAGGAATACTATAATCAGCAAACCGCTCAAAATGCAGTTACTCAAAAACAACTGGCATTAACGCGGAAACACCGGATGAAAATGCTGATTCTTTGCGGCGTGATGTTGGTGATCACGATCATGTTTGGCTTTAACATTATTCAAAATAACATTCAGGCAGCGGTTCTTGGAAAAAAGACACGGGAAGCGCGCGTGGAATTAAAGAGTGCTAAACAGCAGAATCAAAAGCTGAATCAACGGGTAGCTGAGTTAAAGGATTCGGATTATTTGGCGAAAATCATTCGGAAGAAATACTTCTTCTCAAAAGACGGCGAAACGATTTATAGTTTGCCAAGTGATAAGGCCAAAACCGTTACTGAAAATTAGTTAAATAAATGAATTTAGACGCTTATTAAAATATTTAAACAGTGTTATACTGAAAGAAACATCAATTTCTGGGAGGATTAAATTTTTTTATGACAGTTGAAGTGGGAACGAAAGTTTCAGGTAAGGTTTCAGGAATCACGAACTTCGGAGCATTCATTGATCTTGGTGATCACCAGACCGGGTTAGTTCATATCAGTGAAGTTTCGAACACGTACGTCAAGGATATTCATGATGTCTTAAAGGTCGGCGACGAAGTTCAAGTCAAGGTTCTGAAAGTTGGCGATGACGGCAAGATCTCATTGTCGATCAAGCAAGCCATGCCGAAGCCTGATAAATCCAAGAATAATCATCACAATGGCAATCGCCAAGGAAGTAACCATCGTTTCCATGGAAACAAGAATAATCATCAAAAGAAAGATTTTGATGCCCTTTTAGCAGGGTTCCTAAAGGAAAGTGATGAACGGTTAACGTCTCTTAAACGGAATACCGATGGTAAGCGTGGCGGTCGCGGCGGCCGGCGCAGCTAATATTAATAAGTTGAAAAATATTAAATCCGAGACTGGAGCTTGTCCCAGTCTCTTTTCGTATCTGAAATAGGTGACCGAATGGAATTAGAATTTATTCAAAATTGGAAGAAGTTTGATTTAAATTGTCAGCCGCTTTTAGTAGCCGTTTCAACGGGCGTTGATTCAATGGTTTTACTAGATTTGCTGCAGCACTTACCTGCTGATCTGCGGCCGCAAATTACGGTTGGCTATGTTGATCACCGTTTGCGAAAGCAAAGTAAGGATGAAACCAAGTTTATTCAAGAATATTGTCGTCAGCATCACTTACCGTTGAAAATTGGTGTTTGGGATGCTGATCAACACCCACAACACGGAATTGAGGAAGCTGCACGAAACTTTCGGTATGCTTTCTTTTCAAAAACGATGGCTGAGTTGAAAATTTCCACGCTGGCAACGGCGCACCATGCCGATGATCTGGCAGAAACGTTTTTGATGAAGCTGCTTCGCGGCGGTGAACTATCCCAGTTGGTGGGGATTGCCCCTTGCCGGTCAATGGGACAAGGACGGCAAGTGATTCGGCCGCTTTTACCATATTCCAAACAGCAGCTGTATGATTATGCCCGGCAACATCAGTTAACCTTTTTTGAAGATGAAACCAATCACGATGACGATGTTTTGCGGAATCGAATCCGCCACCACATTATTCCGCAATTAAAACAGGAGAATCCACGCTTTTTGGATCATGTCCGCAGTTACACGCAACAGTTAAGGTCGACGTTGAAAGTTAATCAGCAAATTTTACAGCAGCAGTTAACCCAGTTGCTCGAAGATGATCGGGTGAGTCTACCAGCATGGCTGCAACTTGATGCGGCAATGCGGCGGGCGGTATTAAAAGAATATCTGATTCAGCATGGCGTTCCGCTTCACCAGCGGCAGTTTGCCGAGGTCAGCAGCTTTTTAGAAAATCGCCAAAAACCGCAAGGAACCTTTCAGTTGGATGCGAAGCGAGCGGTGGTTAAGGAGTACATGCACTTCTATTTAATTTCCCGGGAGAAAGCATTCGAAAAGGTTTCGAATCAATCATTCTTGATTCAAGGTGAAACGCCGGCTAGCACGGCAACCTTTGAACTAGCGCTTAACCACCATGAACAGCGGGATGCAGACGAACAACTAAGGTTTAGCCGTTTGCCAGCCGGATTAACTTTGCGGCATCGGTTGCCGGGGGATTGGCTGCGGATTCGTGAAGGAACTAAAAAACTGACCCGTTTTTTAATTGATAAAAAAATTTCACAACGGGAGCGGCAAGCATTGTGGGTGATCGCTGATGAAAAGCAGGAAGTTTATGCCCTTTTCGGTGATCAGCCAAATTCAATGATCTATTTGTCACAACCCGTGGAAAATGCTACAATTCGTTACATAGTAGCGATAAAGTACAGAAAGAGGTAAAAAGATGAATGATGATATTTTGAAAGTTCTTTATAGTCGAGAACAGATTCAAGATGCAACTGAAAAAATGGGAAAGCAGATCACCAAGGATTTTGAAGGCAAAGATCCGCTTGTAATCTGTATTTTAAAGGGTGCGGCCGTTTTTTACTCTGATATCGTTCGCGAAATCAATACGTACTGCGAATTAGATTTTATGGACGTTTCAAGTTACGGCAACGAAACCGTTTCATCGGGTGATGTCAAGATCATTAAGGACCTTGATACGTCGGTTGAAGGCCGGAATGTGCTGATCATTGAAGATATTATTGATACTGGCCGGACATTGAAATGTTTAGTTGACCTATTTGAAAAGCGGAACGCCAAATCAGTTAAAATCTGTACTTTATTAGATAAACCGGATCGGCGGATCGAAGGAATTGTTCCGGATTATACGGGCTTTAAAGTTCCAAACGAATTTGTTGTCGGTTTTGGGCTTGATTACATGGGCCACTACCGGAATTTGCCATTCGTTGGGGTTTTGAAACCGGAAATTTACGCTGATAATCAAGAATAGTCAAAAAAAGTCAAGTATGATATGATTAGCTTGATAACTTTGAATTATTAGTTATTGTCGTAGGAGGAAATAATGAATAATAACAATAAAAAGAATGGACTATTCCGGAATAGTCTTTTCTACATTGTCGTCTTCCTGGGAATCATGGGAGCGGTCTACTACTTTACAGGTGGCAGTAACGACTCATCGACCCAACAAATTCAGTCAAGTACATTTATTTCTGAATTAAAGAAGGACAATGTAAAGAAGTTTACGTTAGAACCTTCTGGAAACGTTTATAAAGTTTCAGGGGAATACCGTAAACCAGTAAAGACTTCCTCAAAGAAGAATAGTCTGACAGGCATGGGCGGCGGTAGTTCAACCGCGAAGAACTTCACAACGGACATGGTTACTAACGAAGGAACCGTGAATGAAGTGATGAAGTACGCCCAAAAGAATCACGTTGCAAACAGCGCGAAGGAAGAACAATCAAGCAGCATTTGGATGCAGTTATTGTTGACCATCGTGCCGATCGTGATCATGATTTTCTTCTTCTACATGATGATGGGCAATGTCGGCGGTGGCCAAGGCGGCGGTCGGATGATGAGCTTTGGCAAGTCAAAGGCCAAGCCAATCGACAAGAAAGAGAACAAGATTCGTTTCTCAGATGTTGCCGGTGAAGAAGAAGAAAAGCAGGAATTGGTTGAAGTTGTTGAATTTTTGCGTGATCCGCATAAATTCCAACGGTTAGGGGCTAAGATTCCATCAGGGGTTCTGCTTGAAGGCCCTCCAGGAACTGGGAAAACTTTGCTTGCAAAAGCAGTTGCTGGTGAAGCAGGTGTTCCGTTCTTCTCAATTTCTGGTTCTGACTTCGTTGAAATGTTTGTCGGGGTTGGGGCAAGTCGTGTTCGTGACTTGTTTGAAAACGCCAAGAAGAATGCACCATCGATCATCTTTATCGATGAAATCGATGCCGTTGGTCGCAAACGGGGCAACGGCATGGGCGGCGGCCACGATGAACGTGAACAAACCTTGAACCAATTGTTAGTAGAAATGGACGGGTTCGAAGGTGACGAAGGCGTTATTGTAATGGCAGCCACCAACCGGTCAGATGTTTTGGATCCAGCCTTACTTCGTCCGGGTCGTTTTGACCGGAAGATTTTGGTTGGCCGGCCAGATGTTAAGGGCCGGGAAGCCATCTTGAAGGTCCACTCAAAGGGCAAGCCGTTGGCAGACGATGTTGACTTGAAGATGATTGCTAAACAAACTCCGGGCTTTGTCGGGGCTGATTTAGCAAACTTGCTGAACGAAGCTGCATTGTTGGCTGCGCGGCGCGATAAGAATGAAATCGATGCTTCAGATATTGATGAAGCTGAAGACCGGGTAATTGCCGGACCAGCTAAACGTGATCGGGTAATCAGTGAACAAGAACGCCGGACCGTTGCGTTCCACGAAGCCGGCCACACAATTGTCGGCCTTGTTTTGAATGATGCCCGCGTCGTTCATAAGGTTACGATCGTACCTCGGGGACGTGCCGGCGGATATGCAATCATGCTTCCGCGGGATGATCAAATGCTGAACTCCAAGAAGGACTTGAAGGAACAAATCGCCGGTTTGATGGGTGGACGTGCTGCCGAAGAAATTATCTTCGGACAACAATCATCCGGAGCTGCAAACGACTTCCAACAAGCAACTCAATTAGCACGGGCCATGGTTACTGAATACGGAATGAGTGAAAAACTTGGGCCGGTTCAATACGAAGGGCAAGCAAACATGCAACCGGGCGAATTTGACGGTCAACACAGTTACTCAGGCCAAACGGCAAACTTGATCGATGAAGAAGTTATGCGGCTTTCAAACGAAGGAATGGAAACTGCTAAACGGATTATCCAAGAACACCGTGAACAACACCGGGTAATTGCTGAAGCCTTATTGAAGTATGAAACACTTAACGAAAAGCAAATCTTGAGTTTGTTCAAGACCGGCAAGATGCCAGCTGAAAATGAAGATGAATTTCCAAGTGAAAAATCAGGTTCATTTGAAGAAGCTAAGAAGGCATTAGAACGGAAAGACGCTCAACGCCAAAAGATCGATGCTCAAGAAGTTGCAGCTGAAAAAAAGGCCGAAAAACAAGACGATGAATCATTACCAACGCAAACATTCTATCCGAGTGAAAAGCATGATGATTCACATCAAGACGAAGGCTAAATAGCATAAAGGGTGACTATGGTTAACATGGTCACTTTTTATGTTAATCGGAATTAAATATTTTTTTATTTTTAAAAAAGAACATGGTAAAATCTTAGTTTGGAAGAAAAGAAGGGATAGTTTATGAGCGATTATTTAGTAAAAAGTTTGGCGTTTGACGGTCAGATCAGAGCATATGCAGTCGACGCCACAGAAACGGTCAGCACAGCTCAAAAATTGCATGATACTTGGAGTGCGGCTTCGGCAGCCCTTGGACGGAGTCTGGTAGGGACTTTATTACTCGCATCAGCTTCACTTCAAGGCGATGAAACAATGACGGTCAAGATCAATGGGAACGGTCCGGTTGGCGGAATCGTCGTTGATGGCAATGCCAACGGAACGGTGAAGGGATACGTTCAAAATCCGCATGTTCATTTACCGTTAAATGATAAACACAAAATTGATGTGAAGGGGGCCGTCGGAACAGAAGGTTTTCTTGCAGTTACAAAGGATCTCGGCTTGAAAGAACCATTTACGGGGCAAGTGCCGTTAGTATCCGGCGAACTTGGCGAAGACTTCACGTATTATCTTGCTAAGTCAGAACAGATTCCATCTTCAGTTGGCTTGTCAGTTTTTGTTAACAGCGATAACTCAATTGAAACGGCGGGTGGCTTTATGATTCAGGTAATGCCGGGAGCAAAGGAAGAAACGATCAGCCAAATCGAAAAGCGGTTAGCTGAAATTCCAATGGTTTCTGAAATGATGCGCGATGGCAAGAAACCGGAAGATATTTTAAATGAAATTCTCGGCGCTGAAAACGTTAAGGTCCTTGATAAAATGCCGGTCAGTTATCACTGCGATTGCTCGCGAGAACGCTTCTTAGGCGTGTTGACAAGTTTACCGACTGATCAGCTTCAAGAAATGGCCGATGAAGATCATGGAGCTGAAGCCGTATGCCATTTCTGCGGCAAGAAGTATCAGTTTACTGAAGACGAATTACGGAAGATCATTAAGGTCAAAAAACAAAACGGAAAGAAAGAGGATTAAGCAATGGAATGGAAAATTGATGATATTACAATTCCAAACCGGGTCGTTGTTGCGCCAATGGCAGGGGTAACTAACGTTGCGTTTCGGATGATCTGCAAAGAGTTCGGTGCGGGATTAGTTGTTTGTGAAATGATTTCAGATAAGGGAATTCATTTTCGAAACAAAAAGACCCTGGGAATGTTGTTCGTTGATGAAAGCGAACACCCGGTAAGTGTTCAAATTTTTGGTGGGACAAAGGATTCGCTGGTTGAAGCAGCCCAATACGTTGCTGAAAATACAAGTACGGATATCATTGACATCAACATGGGCTGCCCGGTGCCAAAGGTTACGAAGACGGATGCTGGGGCCCACTGGTTGCTTGACCCAGACAAGATCTACGAAATGGTCAAGGCGGTTACGGCGGCAGTTGACAAGCCGGTCACGGTTAAAATGCGGACCGGTTGGGATGATGATCACATCTTAGCGGTTGAAAACGCATTGGCGGCTGAAGAAGCCGGAGCATCAATGCTTGCAATGCACGGTCGGACCCGGAAACAACTTTATTCAGGGCATGCTGATTGGGGTATCTTAAAGGATGTTGCTGATCACTTAACGAAGATTCCATTCGTTGGAAACGGCGATGTGCGTACTCCGCAAGACGCAAAGCGAATGCTGGATGAAGTTGGGGCTGATGCCGTCATGATCGGCCGGGCAGCATTAGGAAACCCATGGATCGTTAAGCAGGTAACCCATTACCTTGAAACGGGTGAAGAAATTCCGGAACCGACTCCGGCAGAAAAAATCAGAGTTGCCAAAGAACACCTTCACCGTTTGATCAAGCTGAAAGGTGAAAAAATCGGTCCCCGGGAATTCCGTTCACAGGCAGCATACTACCTGAAAGGCATTCCGCGGTCTGCACGAACAAAAGCAGCATTGAATGATGCTGACACTGAACAAGAAATGATTGAGATCTTTGATAACTTCTTGAATGATTTAAACAGTGCGGCAGCAAGACGGGCTGCTCGCCGTGCACACTCACGAAATTAATTAAAGATGTTTAGTGTTTTTTGATATGATATAATCTCACTAGAGGTCAAAAATTAAGAAAAGAGGGCTATTATGGCAAAAGATCAATCAATGAATGATCAGATGCGGGTTCGTCGCCAAAAGATGCAAGAATTGCGCGATGAAGGTATCGATCCATTTGGTCACCGGTTTGAACGGGACTCAATGAACGCCGATCTTCATGAAAAGTATGGCGACATGACAAAAGAAGAATTAAATGATGCAGGTTACACTGCAACGATTGCAGGCCGGATGGTTGCTAAACGTGGAAAGGGTAAAGTTGGCTTTGCTGACTTGCAAGACCGTTCAGGCAAGATGCAATTGTATGTTCGGAAAGATGTTGTTGGCGAAGACCAATATCATATTTTCAAGCGGTCAGATTTAGGTGACTTCCTTGGAGTAACGGGTGAAGTTATCAAGACTGATATGGGTGAATTGACTTTACGGGTTACAAAATTGACGTTTCTTTCAAAGGCTTTACGTCCATTACCTGACAAGTATCACGGTTTACAAAATATTGAACAAGTATATCGGCAACGTTACTTAGACTTGATCACTAACCGGACAAGCTTTGAACGTTTCATGAACCGAAGCAAAATCGTAAAGGCTATTCGGGACTACATGGATGAAAATGGTTTCGTTGAAGTTGAAACACCAATTTTGAGCAACATTGCCGGTGGGGCTGCTGCACGGCCATTTATCACGCACCACAACGCATTGGACATTGACATGTACTTGCGGATCGCAACGGAATTGTCACTTAAACGG
The DNA here is from genome assembly GCF_030518115.1 of Ligilactobacillus sp. 110_WCHN. Taxonomy (NCBI): domain Bacteria; kingdom Bacillati; phylum Bacillota; class Bacilli; order Lactobacillales; family Lactobacillaceae; genus Ligilactobacillus; species Ligilactobacillus sp. 110_WCHN. Next base: position 1,084 of record NZ_JAULLI010000007.1, on the reverse strand, counting down.
TTGATCGTTGGTGGAATGGAACGGGTTTATGAACTTGGACGGGTCTTCCGGAACGAAGGAATCGATACCCGGCATAACCCAGAATTCACAACCATGGAAACCTATGCTGCATACTGGGATTTAACTGACGTTATGGATGAAACGGAAGGAATTTTCAAGGCAGCTGCTAAGGTTGTAACGGATAACGGAATTATTACTTACCAAGGAAATGAAGTTAACCTTGATAAGCCGTTTAAGCGGGTTCACATGGTTGATTTGATCAAGGAGGAAACCGGCGTTGACTTCTGGAAAGAAATGTCGCTTGATGAAGCCCGGAAGATTGCTGATGAACATAATGTTCATTACGAACCATACTGGCAAGTTGGCCACATCATTAATGAATTCTTTGAAACATTCTGTGAAGAAAAGATCGTTGACCCAACATTTGTTTATGGTCATCCAGTTGAAGTTTCACCACTTGCGAAGAAGAATGAAAAGGATCCCCGGTTTACTGATCGGTTTGAACTCTTTATTCTTGGTGGCGAATATGCAAACGCCTTTACTGAATTAAATGATCCAATCGATCAACGTGAACGGTTTGAAGCTCAAGCAGCTGAACGTGAAAACGGAAATGATGAAGCCGAACACATTGATGAGGATTACTTGGAAGCAATGGAATACGGAATGCCGCCAACGGGTGGATTAGGAATCGGAATTGACCGGTTAGTAATGTTATTGACAGATGCACCATCAATTCGGGATGTCTTATTATTCCCAACCCGGCGTCCAGAAAAATAATTAAATCACTTTTTTAAGGAGCACATGAAGTTCATGGGCTCTTTTTTGATTTTGGAAAAATTATAATATTAAAATTATAATATTAAATTTCGAAAAATTAAGAAAAGGGATTGACGGTGATTGGGGTTTGATGATAAACTAACAAAGTCGTCAAAAGGAACAACAGTTGATGTTAATAATTAAATAAAAAAGTTATTGACAAGTTGGTGCCTGTTTGATAATATAATAAATGTTCCGCTGATGCGGAGTTAAATATTTGATAGATCTTTGAAAACTGAACAATGTTTCGACACACGAATGTGCAGGA
>NZ_JAULLI010000006.1:0-69382 GCF_030518115.1 Ligilactobacillus sp. 110_WCHN | reverse complement strand
AAAAATAAAAATGTATTTTTCATCTTAATTCACTTAAAACAAAAAATACATTTTTAATTACTATACTTTAAAAATATTTACTTTTTGCGGTTCGCCACTTCCCAATCACTCGTCGCTCTGCTCCTCTTTCTTGGGTGACTATCGTGCGGAGGATCACTAGCAATGTCTGCGTCGCTTAGCTCCTTGTCATTACTGTATTTGCTCTCTCGCGGTTCGTGTCTTCGAATCGTTTCGTCACTTCGTTCCTTTCTCTTCGGACACTATCGCGTGGAGCGTTTCTAAGCTTTCTCGCTCCTTTTAGTCGCGCTCAAGCAAAGTAACGCTCTCAATATGCTGCGTCATCGGGAATTGGTCCACTGGCTGGATTGGCTGGGATACATGGTAACCTTCATCCATGAATTGCTGAATATCACGGACTAGCGTTGCCGGATTACAACTGACATAGATGATTTTCTTCGGGTTCATGACGGCGGCACTGTGGATCAAACTGGTCGTAAGCCCTTTCCGCGGCGGGTCGACCATGATCACGTCAGGTTTGATACCCTGGCTTTCCCACTTAGCCATCCATTCTTCGGCATTCCCAACCTCGAAATCTACATTATCAATGTGATTAAGTTGAGCGTTCGTCTTGGCATCCGCAATTGCTTCCGGCACGATTTCCACCCCGTACACCTTACGGGCATGCTCAGCAAGACTTAATGAAATTGTCCCAATTCCGCAATAAGCGTCAATCACGGTTTCATTTCCTGTTAATCCCGCCTGCTTAATCGCTTCATTGTACAAAACCTCTGTCTGTTGCGGGTTAACCTGATAAAATGAATGGGCCGAAATTTTAAACTTCAAACCATTCAACGTATCGGTAATCGTTGAAGCGCCAGCAAGAACAATGTCTTGGTTTCCAAGAATCACATTGGTGTTGCGTTTATTCACATTTTGAATCACACTTTTCACATCAGGCATTGATTCGATGATTTCATTAGCAATCTTATCCCCATGTGGAAAACTTTTTCCGTTTGTTACGATCACCACCATTGCTTCATGCGAGTAATAACCGCGCCGAACCATTAAATGCCGAATCAATCCCCTTTGCGTTTGTTCGTCATAGGCTGATAAATCATACTTATTCAAAATCACCAATGTGGACTGCAAAATCTCATCAATTCGCTGATTCTGAATCGTAAAGTCTTTCATCGGAACAAAGTGATGGCTTCCTTTGCGATAAAAACCAACTTCCAGTTGGCCATCGATTTTGCGCACTGGAACCTGGGCTTTATTCCGGTAATGAATTGAATTTTTCATCCCCAATGTGGATAAGACTTTGATTTGCTCATCAAGATGGGCCTTTTTCAACAATTGTTGAATCTGATTCTGTTTAAATTTCAACTGGGCGGCATACTTTAAGTGTCCTAACGGCGTCACGCCATCTTGTTGAGCGTCATCTTCCACCCGGTCCGGACTCTTTGAAAACCATTTAAGTGCCCGCGCAAAAGCAAAATTTTTGCGTGCTTTGACCACAACCGCTTCAATTTTTTCACCCGGAAGAGCCCCTGCAATAAACAACGGATAGCCGTCGACTTTCGCAACGCCCATTCCTTCGTAGGTCAAATCTTCCACAGTGACTGTTAATTTCTCATTTTTTGATACTGGTGTTTTCATTTCCTACCTCATTTACTGAAAAGGAGAGAAGACTTATCCACAGCTTCTCTCCTGATTAATTACTTATCCTCTGATTGGTGATCAGCATCATTCATTTCAAGTTCTTCGTGGGATAAGTTTTCCACGCCTTGAATCAAATGCTCCCGGGCGTCCTCAGCTTGTTCGTCTTCTTCTTGCTGCCGAATTGCATCGTCGGGAATGTCCTTGACGTTTGCGAAAATCTCAATGTGTTGTTTGAGATTTTTAAACGTCATTGGGGCATCGCCGCCGTATTCACCATCAATGTTGATCATCATCTTTTCGTTTACTGGCTTAGCTACAACCTTTGAAGTTTTAACATACAAAATCCGCGGATCATCAATGTGCTTTCCACCATTTAAAATCTTGGTGAATAACTGGAGAATTTCCATTAAATTGCTGGTTTTAACCACAATTAACGTGAATTTTCCATCATCCAATGATGCGTCTGGAACAAGCTGTTCAAACCCGCCGACTGAATTAGTTAACGCAAGGAAAAACATTGAAGCTTTTCCATCGTATACCCCGTCATCGTATTCTAAATGCATGTCGATCGGCTTCATGCGCGGAAGCATTTCAGCCCCCTTAACAAAGTATGCAAGGTAGCCAAACAGTGATTTAACCTCTGACGGCACAACATAGGTCAATTCTGTTAATAAGCCGCCCCCGGCAATATTAACAAAATACTTTTCTCCAGCCATTCCAATGTCGATTTTAATTGTTTCACCATTTGCGATTACCTTAGCGGCTTCAACCGGACTTTCACGCGGAATCTTTAATGCCCGCGCGTAGTCATTCGTTGTTCCCGCAGGAATGATTCCAAGCTTTGGCCGGTGTTTCAATCCGGCAATTCCGTTTACGACCTCATTGATCGTTCCATCACCGCCGGCAGCCACGATCAAATTGAAGCCAGCGCGCGCAGCCCGTTCAGCTTCATTGCGGGCCGAATTTTCCTCGGGGGTCGTCGCAAAAGCGCTAGTTTCATAACCTGCACGTTCCAAAATATTCAAGATTTCAACAAGGTCGCTTTTGATCGCCTCGCGTCCAGATGTCGGATTATAAATAATACGACAACGTTTTTGCATTGTTAATCCCTCTTTCGCCAGCAAATTTTATCTACTCTTTAAGCTTTCCGTTAATAATTTATTAACGACTTTCGGGTTCGCCTTGCCCCGTGTTTGCTTCATAATGTTTCCAACTAAGAAGCCAAATGCCCGGTCTTTACCGTTCTTAAAGTCTTCAATTGATTGTTGGTTGTTATCAAGCACTTCATCAATGATTGGTTGCAATTTTGCAGGATCTGACAATTGAACCATGCCTTTTTCTTCAACCCATGCCTTTGGTTCAGTGTCATTGGTAATGATTTCCTTAAAGACCTTCTTCGCGATCTTTGATGAAATCGTTCCGTCTTTGATCAATTGAATCATGGTTGCTAAGTGTTCAGGCGTCAATGCCGTGTCGCCAAGTTCAATTTGCTTGTCGTTCAAGTAAGCATTCACTTCACCCATCAACCAGTTTGAAGCCAATTTTGGATCACCGCCATGGGCAACCGTTGCTTCATAAAAGTCTGACATTTCCTTTGTTTGGGTCAAAACTTTAGCGTCGTAAGCTGGAATGCCCCATTCATTAATGTAGCGTTCCCGCCGCTTATCTGGCATTTCAGGAATTGATTCGCGAACTTCTTCGATCCATTCGTTTGAAATGTGATATGTCGGCAAATCTGGTTCTGGGAAGTAACGATAATCGTTGGCTTCTTCCTTTGACCGCATTAAAACGGTCGTTCCGGTTGGTTCATCGAACCGGCGAGTTTCCTGTTCGATTTCGCCACCCTTAAGTAAAATGCCACGTTGCCGCTTTTCTTCGTATTCAATCCCTTTCCGAACATGATCAAGTGAGTTCAAGTTCTTCATTTCGGTCCGAACGCCTGGTTTATCAGAACCGATTGGCCGCACAGAAACGTTTACGTCGGCCCGCATTGAACCTTGTTCCATCTTTACGTCTGAAATTCCGGTAAACTTGATGATTTGACGGAGCCGTGACAAGTATGCGTGAGCTTCATCTGCTGAATGAAGGTCCGGCTTTGAAACGATTTCGATCAACGGGGTTCCCTGACGATTCAAATCAACGTATGAATAACCGTTTGGATTGTGGGTATTCTTCCCCGCATCTTCTTCGACGTGCATTTCTTCGATTCCGATTTTCTTCTTCGTTCCGTCTTCAAGTTCGATTTCCAACCAGCCGTCATGGGCAATTGGAGTATCCTTTTGGGTAATCTGGTATGCTTTCGGGTTATCCGGATAGAAGTAGTTCTTCCGGTCAAAATGCAAGTCCTGTTCAATTTCACAGTTCAAAGCCATTGCAGCCCGCATGCCGTATTCCAAAACACCCTTGTTAACTTCTGGCAAAACCCCTGGATATGCCCAGTCAATTACATTGGTATTTGTGTTCGGTTCAGCCCCATAAACAACCGGTGCCGGCGAGTAAGCCTTTGACTTTGTTTGCATTTCAATGTGGACTTCAAGTCCAATCGTTGTTTCAAAGTTCATTAATTTTGACCTCCAATCGTTGGGATTTGATTATGAAAATCAGTTGCTTGTTCAAATGCATAACCTGCTTGGTACAGCATTTCTTCATCAAACCGCGGTGCAACCAGGTGGATTCCAACTGGTAATCCGTCCTTCGTGAAACCGCCAGGAATTGACATTGCAGGAACGCCGGCTAGGTTCATTGGAATTGTCAATAAATCGTTCATGTACATGGCAATCGGATCATCGGTCTTTTCACCAAAACCAAATGCTGCCGTTGTCGTTGTTGGTCCTAAGATCAAATCATAATCCTTAAAGACATTGTCAAATTCGTTGCAGATCAATGTCCGAACCTTAGTTGCTTTGCCAAAGAATTCATCATACAAGCCTGATGAAAGTGAGAATGTTCCCAGCATGATCCGCCGTTTAACTTCATCACCAAAGCCTTCTGAACGTGAACGAACATAAACATCTTCAAGGTTCTTCACGTCTTTTGCCCGGAAACCATAACGAATTCCGTCATACCGTTGCAAGTTTGATGAAGCTTCAGACGTTGCGACAATGTAGTAAACTTGAATTCCGTTCAATGAGTGCGGCAATGAGATTTCATCAACCGTTGCCCCTAAGCTTTCAAACGTCTTAATAGCATTTTGAACTGCTTCCCGGACTTCGGGTTGTAAATCAACATCCATGAATTCTTTTGGAACCCCGATGTGCATGCCTTTGATATCTTTGCCAATTTTTGATGTAAAGTCTGGAACTTCCCGTGGTGAAGTTGTAAAGTCATGCTTATCTTGACCAGCAATTGCATTTAACATCAACGCATTATCCTTAACGTTCCGGGTCATTGGGCCGATTTGGTCAAGGCTTGATGAAAAGGCAATTAAGCCGTACCGTGATACCCGACCATACGTTGGTTTAAAACCGACAACGCCGTTAAATGCAGCTGGTTGCCGGATTGAACCACCCGTATCAGAACCTAAAGCAGCAATCAATTCACCTGAAGCAACGGCTGCTGCTGGACCACCTGAAGAACCGCCAGGAACCTTCGTTTGATCCCACGCATTTTTCGTTTTCTTAAAAGCTGAAGTTTCCGTTGAACTTCCCATCGCAAATTCATCAAGGTTCAACTTTCCGGCAACGACCATTCCGGCATTTTCAAGCCGTTCAACCGCCGTTGCAGTGTAAATCGGGTTAAAGTTTTCCAGCATCTTGCTGGCTGCGGTCGTTGTTAATCCCTTTGTTACCATGTTATCCTTGATTCCAACTGGGATTCCATCTAAAACATTGTCCGCGTCGATTCCCCGTTGATCAATTGCGGCCGCTTGCTTTAATGCTTCATCCTTGTTCATTGCAAGAAATGCATCGATTTGCGGTTCGCGCTTCGCAATCCCATCAAATGTTGCTTGCATTAATTCGCTTGCACTCAATTCCTTGTTAACTAACATTTGGTGCAAACTTGTTAAATCATTCTTCAAGTAATCCATTATTCGTTATCCTCCCCTTCATCAATAATTGCGGGAACTTTGATAAACCCGTCCTCGTGTTCAGGGACATTCTTCATTAATTCACTCCGGTCAACACCTTTTTCAGCAACATCTTCACGCATAATGTTGACTGCATCCGTAACATTGATTGTTGGCTTAACACCATCTGTATTGATCTTACTTAACTGGTGTGACATGTTCATGATGTCTTCTAATTGCTTGGTAAACTTTTCAAGTTCTTGATCAGTAAATTCAAGCTTTGATAAGGAAGCAATTTTTTTAACGTCATCCTTTGTGATTTCCATCATTTTTCCTTCTTTCTAACCTTAAATCATTACTTTTATTTTAGCATATGAAAAAATCTAAATTAGTTCCCGGTGAGAATGTGGCTTTCAAATTTTCCTTCGCCTGCGTTCCGTGAAAGGAATGCTTGGGTCTTACCATCAGATCCTAAGATTTGAATATCGATTGGAATCTTGTTTGGCAAGTAACTTTGGGCAGCCTGAGCAACGTATTGTGTAAAGCTGATAATTTCAGTTTCACTATAGAACTGGGTTGTAATATTCACGTTCATTCCCTTAAGGGTGTTGCCGTCATATTGAGCTTGGGCCGTCACCCCTGCAAGGTTCGGGAAGAAGTTTTGAATCTTATCCTTAAAGTTTTCGAAACTGTGTTCATCGTTGCTGTTTGGAACTGAATTAGTTGATGTTGCCGGGAAGACCACGTTCTTAATATCAAGGTTCTTCCAGTCGCCAAGTTGCGTTCCGCTGTTGCTTACTGCATATGCATAAAACGATCCGCCGACCAAACTATCATTCGGGGCCTGTTCAAACATCGCAATTACAATCGGAATGTTATTTGGAACCCCGTCAATTTTCCGGACCCGTTCCAAAACCTTTTGGGCGTCTGCCTTTCCTTGCGCAACCATCTTATCGTGCGGAATTGATTGCGTAAAGGTTGGTCCATACTGTTGTTTTTGGTAATAATCCTTTTGATTCATTCCGATTCCGATCGTCATTCCGGCCAATGTCAACTTACCATTGTTGTTCTTCATGTAATCTTGTTCGCCGATTTGTTGAACATACATTGGATTCCGGTTCGAACCGTTGCCATTATCAACCGGGTTCAAGCCATCCGGATTATCTTTCGACTGCCGGCCTAACCATTTTTCAACCGTTGACGTGGATAAGTATTGCCCTTCTTGGAAAATATAACTTTGGGTTGAAAAGAACTTCTTTGAAATGTCTGTCATTCCAATATCAAAGTTTTTCAAGTTCAGCATGTTGTTGGCATCCTGCTGTACGCCAACTCCACGCGACTTGCTTACCCGGTACCGACCGTTTTCAATTACGCCGCGATACTGGTCGCTATCCGCATCACCGGTAATTTGAAATTTATCTGTCTTCTTTGTCGTCGTTGTATCATTACTGCCCGAAGACGAGCTGTTATTTGATTTGCCGCATCCTACAAGGAGTAAAGCAGCTAAGCAAATTCCGACAAAGGCTCCTGCTTTTCGTTTCAATCTTCTGCCTCCATTTGTTCCATAAAGGTTGCTTCATTGATAATTTTAACATTTAATTGCTGTGCTTTGGCAAGTTTGCTTCCGGCATCGTGCCCCGCAATCAGTAGATCTGTTTTCCCAGAAACACTGCCGGTCACTTTCGCTCCATGCGCTTCAAGCCATTTCTTCGCATCTGCCCGTTTCAAATGGTCTAGCGTTCCCGTCAAAACGACCCGAAGTCCATTAAACGGACTTTCTGCGGCCGCCGCAGCCTGCTCTTCTTCAGATTGACCCAGAAAATCCATGTTGACTCCCGCTTGAACAAGTTCTTCAAGTAACTCATTAACTTGCGGGTTTTGGAAATATGTAACCACGCTTTCCGCAATGGTCTGCCCCACCGTTTTGATTGCTGCGATTTCATCGATCGTTGCCTTTTTAATCGCATCCATCGTCTTAAAATGCTGGGCAATCAGGCGGGCCGCCTTTGCTCCAACGTGCCGAATCCCTAAACCGAATAACAACCGCTCCAACGAATTATGCCGGCTATTATCGATGGCCGTTAGTAAATTATTGGCTGACCTATCCTTAAACTTATCAAGTTGCAACAGCTCTTCAAAGTTAAGCTGATAAAGATCAGCCACATCCTGAACCATTTTTCGTTCATACAACTGGGCAATGATTTTGGTTCCTAGTCCTCGAATATCCATCGCGTTTCGGGAAGCAAAGTGGGTCAAACTTTCCTTCACCAACGCTGGACACTTCGGATTGATACACCGCAACGCCACTTCATCATCGAGATGAACAAGTGGTGCATGACATTCCGGACATTCGGTTGGAATCGAATACGGTTGCGAATCTGCCGGCCGTTTTTTCAAAACAACGGTTGCCACTTCTGGAATAATATCCCCGGCCTTAAACAACTTCACGGTATCGCCGATGCGAATATCCTTTTCTTTAATGTAATCCGGATTATGAAGGGAAGCCCGACTGACCGTTGTTCCGGCTAATTGAACCGGATCCATCACGGCCGTTGGGGTCACAACTCCCGTTCGACCAACCGTCCACTCGATCTTATGAACGACGGTTTCCTGCTCATCCGGTGGGAATTTATACGCGATTGCCCACCGCGGAACCTTCACGGTATTGCCCACTTCTTCATGCACCTTAAACGGATTCGCTTTAATTACAATGCCGTCAATATCATACGGCAACGATGCCCGCTTTTGCTGATATTCATCAATGTATGCCCGAATCTCATCCATATTATGCGCAACCCGATAGTCAGGGTTCACCTTAAAGCCCCACGAACGCATTTTTTCAAGGGCTTCACTTTGCGTTGTGACGCCAAATTTTTCCGGCTCCATCAAATAATAAATAAACGTGCTTAATTTCCGCTCAGCGGTAATCCGACTATCAAGCTGCCGTAATGATCCGGCAGCCGCATTCCGCGCATTGGCGAAAATCTGCTTTCCCTGTTCTTCCTGCCGTTGATTAAGTTCAACAAATGATGTTTTCGGCATGTAACATTCGCCGCGAACTTCAACATCAACGGGTTCAGACAGTTCAAGCGGAATCGCATTGATCGTCTTTAAATTTTGGGTAATGTCTTCGCCAATTTGGCCATTGCCCCGGGTCGACCCTTGAACAAACTTGCCCGCCCGATAAACGAGTGAAATTGCCAGCCCATCAATTTTTAATTCACAGTTGTAATCAATTTGCTGATGAACCGTTTGATCAAGGTTAGCAACAAAATCCGCGAGTTCTTCCTTTGAAAAAACATCGCCTAACGAAAGCATTGGAATTTCATGTCCAATCTTTTCAAATCCAGTCAGGACCTGGCCACCGACCCGCTGCGTTGGCGAATCCGGGGTGATCATTTCCGGATGAGCCTTTTCCAATTTCACTAATTCCTGGTATTTCTGATCGTAAACATCATCCGGAACACTTGGCTTATCAAGTGAATAATATTCACGGGACCACGTATTTAATTGTGACCGCAACTCATCAAATTGCTGCTGAAGTTTTTCGTTTGCCACCAACTTCACCCTCTTTATTTCTTCGTAATCGGTGCAAAGGCCGCTAATAAACGCTTAATTCCTTGATCCTTGAATGCAATATCAAGTTCCATATCTTCACCGCTGCCGGTCACCTTCACAACCGTGCCTTCACCCCAAGCCTTGTGTTGAACCTTATCGCCAACCTTCCAGCTCTTTTTATCTGCGCCGGTTCCTTGAGGACGATCGACCGTTCCTGCTGGTTTCCGGTAAACCGGTGTCTTCCGAGCAAATGGCGCATTTGTTCGCCGCACTGCTGAATTTCCAGAGCTAATATAATTTGCTCCTTCATTTTCAGAATGCAATAAGTTATCGCCGATTTCAGTAATAAAGCGTGAAGCGGCATTGATTTGCCGTTTACCGTATAACATCCGTGACAAAGCATTTGTGATGTATAGCTCTTGCTGAGCCCGTGTAATTCCAACGTACGCAAGCCGCCGTTCTTCTTCTAATTCATCTTCATCCATTTGGGCCCGTGAAAGCGGGAAGATTCCTTCTTCCATTCCCATTAAGAAAACAACTGGGAACTCGAGCCCTTTAGCTGCATGCAATGTCATTAACGTCACTTCATTTGAATCATCAACGTCATCTTGATCAGATACTAAAGCTAAATCTGCAAGGAAATCTGCAAACGGATCACTTTCTTCATCTTCAGGTTGCCATTGGGCATCAAACTGTTTCGTAACCGTTAAGAATTCATCCAAGTTTTCAAGCCGGCTTTGATTTTCAAGCGACTTTGTTTTTTCTAATTCTGCCCGGTAACCTGTCATTTCAAGAATATCCTCCGTTAATTCCGTAACGTTTTCTTTTTCTTCAAGATCATGCAATTTGCGAATCAATTGGGCAAACTCTTGCAACTCATTCACTGCTTTTCCCTTAATTTCGGTTAATGCCACATTTTCAGCAGCCTCTTCAAGTGAAATTCCGTGAAGATCAGCAAATGCTTGAAGCTTCTGCATGCTAGTTGCCCCAATTCCCCGTTTTGGCGAGTTAACGACCCGTTCAAAACTCAGTGAGTCTTGCGGGTTCGTTGCAAGCCGTAAATATGCTAAAACATCAAGGATTTCCTTCCGTTCATAGAATTTATGTGCTCCAACCAATTTATATGGGATATTAGCTTTTACAAATGTTTCTTCGATTTTCCGTGATTGGGCGTTTGTCCGGTATAAAATCGCAAAATCACGATATTGCCGACCTTTTTGCTGCATCTGCTCTTTAATTGCCTTAACCACAAAATAGGCTTCATCGCTATCGGTATTGCCCCGGTAATAATGAATCTTTTCGCCCTGAGCATTTTCCGTCCACAATGTCTTGGCTTTCCGGTTAACGTTATTTTCAATTACCTTATTTGCCGCTTCCAAAATGGTCTTCGTTGACCGGTAATTTTGTTCCAGCTTGATGACCGTCGCATCAGGATAATCCTTTTCAAAGTTCAGAATGTTTTCCATGTTAGCACCGCGCCAGCCATAAATGCTCTGATCGGCATCTCCAACAACACATAGATTACGGTTAGCCTTAGCTAACATATTAACTAATTCATACTGAGCTTCATTTGTATCCTGGTATTCATCAACGTGAATGTACTTGAATTTCCGTTGATAAAATTCAAGAACTGCTGGGGCTTCCTTAAACAAATCGATCGTCTTCATGATCAAATCGTCAAAGTCCATCGCTTGATCCTGTTGCAACCGGTCCTGATATTCAACATACGCCTTTGCCACAAGGTCTTCGAACATTCCGCTTGCTTGTTCTTGGTACTGTTCTGGAGTTAATAAATCGTTTTTGGCATTTGAAATGGCACTTAAAATTGCCCGCGGATTATATTTTTTCGGGTCAATGTTTAAATCTGCCATAATATGTTTCATCAGCGTTCGTTGCTCACTTGAGCTGGCAATCGTGAAGCCGCGATTATAACCGATTTTTTCACCATCGCGCCGTAAAATCCGAACACAAAGGGCATGGAACGTTGATACCCAAATTTCTTCCGCACCTTCACCAATTAATTTATCGATCCGTTCCCGCATTTCACGGGCCGCTTTATTGGTAAAGGTAATTGCAAGGATGTTCCACGGGTTAATTCCCTTTTCTTCAATCAGATAAGCTACCCGATGAGTCAGCACCCGGGTCTTGCCGCTTCCTGCACCGGCCATTACCAGCAACGGGCCTTCCGTTGTTTGAACGGCTTCTGCTTGTTTATCGTTCATCTTTGCTAATAAATCCATCACAGCCAATTCCTTTCCTCCTATGCAAGCTACAATCAGGTTTTATTATATCAAAATCAGGCTTACTTTTTAAGGTAAAAAAGACAAAGAGACTGGCGTCTAAAGCAATCGGTTTCGCCAAATTACTTTAGATGTTCAGCCTCTTTAATTTACTTAAAATCCTAAATTTTATTATCCCAAATTCCGGTTGATTCGACCTGTTCGCGCACAGTTTCAATCGTTGGTCCTAATGCTAACAAATATCCTTCCGTATCATGGACCCGCATTGAAAGGGGATAACGGAAGAAGTTGTAATACCAATTATCTTTAAGAACCCACTGTGTTCGTAAATCATCCTGGTCATGACTTTCAATCGTAATTGCCACTGTCGGTTCCATCAATTCGGTCTTCACAAGTGGCATTTGAGCTAACGCCCGCAAATGCTGTTCAAACATCGTAACGTTCGTTGCTTTATCAAACACATAACCGCTCGCATGCAATCCCGGAACGACCCGTTTGACGTAAATTGCACCACTTTCGGTCAGGAAGAAGGCAATTTCCATCGTCCCGACATAGTTTAAACTCTTCGCAATCTTATCAGCCAATCGGCGAACTTCTGCTTCAACGTCATTACTGATCATTGCTGGAACCAGTGATTCATGAAGAACATGATCATGGTAAATATTTTCAATTACCGGGAAGAAATTGATCGTTCTCTTCGCATCCTTTGTCAAAACTACTGATAATTCCTTGGTGTATGGAATCCATGATTCAAGGATGTACGTTCCCATGTCGATAATATCCGCACACTTGGCAATATCCGATTGTTTGCGAATAATTTGTTGATGAGCCTTTCCAAGTCCCTTTTGAATTGGCTTTAAGACACACGGATAACCAATTGATGTTACGGCTTGGTAAACATCATCAAGGTTAACGATCGTTGCATACGGGGCAATATTAACGTTCAATTGTTCAAAAAATGCCCGTTCAAGCAGCCGGTCTTGCATGTATTCCAATGCATCGGTCCCCTGCGGAACTGATGTATATTGGGCAATATATTTAATTACTTCTGAATTGACGTGTTCCGATTCATACGTCACAACGTCGCACCGTTGAGCAAAGCTTTGAAGTTTTAATTTGTCATTCATCTTGCCAACGATCCGAACATCGGCTTCAGCCAAAGTCGGACTTTCTTCATATCGGCTGTACGCCACAACCTTATATCCCATTTTTTTGGCAGCCCGCGCTAACATAATTCCATTTGGACTATCGCCAATGATTCCCAATGTACTTCCAGGAAAAAGCGTTTTTGTCATTTTCCTCACTACTTTCCATTCAAACCTATATAATTTCGATTTCCAATTATTAGTTTATCAATAACTAATCATATCATTTTTAATGATACCATAATTGCAACTTTGAATATTATAAATTTCCTTTAGATTTTAACCATTATCGTACTGATATAACTTATATTTTTGAATAATTGCGATCAGCTTTTGGGCATAGTTGGGGTCAGTCGCATACCCGTTGGCTTGCAAGGCTTCCGCGGCAGTTTCGTAATTCGTTGCATTCACGACTTGCTCATAGTGATTTTGATCGCCTTCAAGCCCATCAACCAGCAACTTAGTATGCGCCGCAATCGAAGCCGCCCACGACGGATAAACCGCAAAGCTGGCTTTAACCGTGATCCATTGACCGTTTACATACTCTTTGGTCGTCATCATCGCGCTGTTCGTTCCGATTCCCTTGACTCCAAAAAGATTATTATACTTTTGAGAAAGTTCACTCTGACCCCAATCCGATTCTAATGCGGCTTGTGCAATCGTAATGCTTGCAAGCACATGACTTTGTTGTTGTTCGCTTTCCGCAATCGGCGCAACTTTTTGAATAAAGTTTAGTTTGACCTGTTCGCTTTGCGGAATTGCTGCCTGACTTTGCCGAATTTCGCGTCCGCTCCACCGAATCACCTGAATCGACATCATCAATCCAAGAATAACGATCAAAACGACGTCGGTGATTTTTAAATGCCGTTGTCTTAAAAAAAGGTTTAATTTTCTTTTCATTTTTCAACCCTCAAGCATGCTTCTTCAAAACCTTTAATAACGCGGTGGCAATTAACGGAACTGTTACCGCTGCTAATAGCATTTCCGGAATTCCGTTCGTTCCCACGACCCCCAGCAAATACGGAAGCAGTTGACGAACATCGACCGCATACAATCGCGGTGCCTGATTGTGATAAAAAAGATAAATCTGGCCAAGAACCAGCAAGGTATTGGTCATACTTCCTGCCATGGTCGCAATCACCATTGACTTCTGCTCTGAGACGTGTTTTTTCATCCATAAAAAACCATAACCGGCAACCGCCCCGACTAAGATTCGCGGAAGAACCGAAATCAGCGGATTCGTAAAGCAAATAACTGCCAGCGGACTTGTCGGCCAAATAAACGCCCGAATAAAGGTGATCATTCCCCAAATTCCGCCAACGATCATTCCTTGAACGGGGCCTAAAACAATTGCTGCAACAATTACCGTAATATGGATCAGCGTAATACTTAACGGTCCAATTGGAATGTTTCCCAAAATTGGAACCAAATTTTGGACGATCACGATCGTTCCAAAAAGCGCTAATAATGTATTTCGCCGTAATTTTTGACGCGGATCAAGCACGCGATCACTCCCTGATAATTATTACCGCTGATTATAACTTAAAAGAAAAAGCCGTGCAATTGCACAGCCTTTTCAAACTCTTTCTCATCTTAAACCCGTAATAAAGTAATAAACTAGATAAATTGTAAGATTCCCATCAATACTGGAACAACAACAATGAACAATACCGTACTCATAACAACGACGTTGGTTGCATATTCAACATCGCCGTGGGCTTCGCCAGCCAATACCGGCAATACGGCTAACATTGGAGTTGCTGATTGAACGATCAATGTTTGTTGCATCAAGCGTGGTAAATCAAAGTGAAGGATCGGTGCCCCGAACTTGATCAAAAGAATCAATACAAGTGGTGATAATACGAACCGGCCAAGTAAGGCAATGATCGAATCACGGTCAAACTTGAAGTTCTTCAAACCGGCATCGCATAAAACAACCCCGATGTAGATCAATGATAACGGCGTTACCAAGTTACCTACATAACCAAGTGTTTGGAACAGGAAGTCTGGTTTGCTGCTTGGTAAACCAAGAAGTAACCAAATGATTGCAACAACGAATCCAACAAGTGGCATTGGTAAAAGCTTTTGCAAACTGATCTTGTGCTTCTTCTTGCTGTCTTTATCAGCCGTTGGATCATCATTGTAGATCAAGAAGACCCCAAAGGCCCATGTTGAAACCGTATTGATTACGTAGTAGATCAAGAAGTCAGCCATTGACTTTGTTCCGAATAAAGCCATGTTTAATGGCATTCCGATAAAGATCGTGTTGGCGTTGACGATCGCGTTCATCATAATTCCGCGCCGGCCTGGACGAACCTTTAAGACCTTAACAACTAACCATGCAATTAAGTATCCAATAATTACACCTAAGGCTGGGAAAATCAATCCCTTACCTAAACCTACTAAACTTGACCGGGTCAAGTGTTTTTGAACAGATACGAAAATTGAAGCTGGCAAAGCGATCTTCGTAATTAAACCTGAAATACTCTTTGCGAAATCATCGCCAAACCATCTAAATTTCCGAAGTAAAAATCCAAGTGCCATAATCAAAACGATTACGACAATACTTGATACTGATGTTAAAAATACAGCCATCCCTCTTACGCTCCTCTATAAATTCGCTTACTTATCTTTTTATTAATATTTTGGTTCCCACTTCATATCAGCAACTGCCTTGTGAGCATCTGATACGCCAGCAATTCCTTGATCAATTGCACTTTGAGCAACTGTTTCAGCAACTGTTTGGGTAAATTCGGTCAACTTAGCAACTGGTGGCAATACTGGAGCACCTGGTTGGCTTGCATCGACAATTCCGCCTAATGCGTGAGCAGCAGCGGCAAGCATCTTTTCGTTTACAACCTTTGCCTTGGCAGCGATTGAACCGAAGCCAACCCCTGGGTATACCAAAGCGTTGTTTGCTTGACCGATCGTGTATGTGACACCGTTGTATTCAACAGGATCTGAAGGAATTCCGGTTGCAACCAATGCCCGACCGTCTGTCCACTTGATCAAGTCTTCAGCCTTAGCTTCCAATAACTTCGTTGGGTTTGAAATTGGGAAGATGATTGGCCGTTCTGTGTGGGCAGCCATTTCCTTAACGATTGATTCAGTGAAGGCACCCGGTTGTTTTGAAGTTCCGATCATAACGGTTGGGTGAACAGCCTTTACAATGGCTTCAAGGTT
Source organism: Ligilactobacillus sp. 110_WCHN (assembly GCF_030518115.1). NCBI lineage: Bacteria > Bacillati > Bacillota > Bacilli > Lactobacillales > Lactobacillaceae > Ligilactobacillus > Ligilactobacillus sp. 110_WCHN. The sequence goes on along the minus strand of NZ_JAULLI010000006.1, from coordinate 53,591 downwards.
TGTTAATTCGTCAGCATTATCAAATTCACTGCGTTGACGAACAAACGGCTTTTGAGCTTGAGTCAAGCCTTCTGTGTCTTCGAATAATAATCCTTGCTTGTCAACCAAGTAGAAGTGCTTCTTTGCTTCTTCTTCGCTCATTCCGTTGCGAACTAATTCGTCGCACATCATTTGGGCAATTCCGCATCCGGCAGTTCCGGCACCAAATGTCAAGAATGTTTGATCTTCAAGCTTTTCCTTTGAAATGTTCAAAGCACCAAGAATACCTGCTAAGCAGATAATTCCGGTTCCTTGAATATCATCGTTAAATACCGGAATTTCATTTTGATACTTTTGTAAGATAACGTCAGCGTTTGAACGGCCAAAGTCTTCAAAGTGGATCAAAACGTCTGGGAATAACTTCCGAGCTGATTCAACGAACTTGTCAACCATTTCATAGTACTTGTCGCCGTAGATCCGCTTGTGGTGGTTACCTAAGTACAGTGGGTCGTTTAATAATTCTTCATTATCTGTACCGGCATCTAATGAAACTGGCAATACATTGCGGGGGTCAATTCCTGAAGCAGCTGTGTAAACCATTAACTTACCGATTGAAATATCTGCTCCTTGAGTACCCCAGTCACCGATTCCAAGGATCGCTTCAGCATCTGAAACAACGATCAACTTGATGTCGCGACCTTCTGCAGCATTCTTCAATGTATCTTCAATGTCATCTTGAGCATCGATTGAAATAAATGCAGCATCTTGTGGTTGAACAAAGACGTGACTGTAATTTTCAATTGAGTCTGCGATTACCGGATCGTAAACGATTGGCATAAATTCAACTAAGTGCTTGCTCATTAAGTAGTAGAACAATGTCCGGTTTGTGTTGAAGATTTCCATTAAGAACTTCCGCTTTTCAAAGTTGTTTGGCTTTGATTGGTAGTGTTCATATGTTTGCTTTGCTTGATCTTCAATTGATTGAACACCGATTGGCAACATTCCGACCAAACCATATTCTTTCCGTTCTTCGTTTGTAAATGCAGTTCCTTTATTTAAGAAAGGATCTCTTAAAACGTCAATTCCACGTTTCATATCTTAACGCCTCTTCTTTTCCTTTAATATTTACACCTGCATTTTAGTTTTTCTTAATATTTATAGTCAAATTTATGTGCTATTATAAACTATATTTATATGAAGAAATAAATCATTGATACATCAGGTGATTAACGTGAACATCAAAGACATTGAATATTTTAACGAATTGATGACAACCAAAAATTTTTCAATTGTTGCCCAAAATTTTAATGTCAGCCAACCAACAATTACGATGGCGATCAAACGCTTGGAAGAGGAATTTAACACCAAATTCTTTATTCGCAATAAATCGCATAAAGAATTGATCGTAACTGATTCCGGAAAACAGTTTTATGAACACAGTAAGCAAATTATGCAAGAACTTAAAGTGGCTTCCAAAGAAATCCGGGACGCCGATGAACAAAAAATCGTTTTCGGCCTTCCGCCAATTATCGGAACATATTACTTTCCGCCAGTTACGCCTGAGCTGCTCCGCAACGGTCTGCTTGATGATCTTACAATCATCAGTCGCGGATCGAGTTTCTGCCGTAAAATGCTTTTAAATGGTGACCTTGATATTGCGTTGCTCGGATCAAACTATCCGTTAAAGGAACCCAACTTAATTACTGAAACTTTTGCCCGTTCGCCGTATAAGATCATCGTTGGCTATGATCATCCATGGGCTAATCGGCAATCTGTCAGTATTGAAGAACTTCGTGGTCAACGTTTTATTTCGCAAAACGAAAGTTTCGTTCAACACCGCGCATTAAAAAAAATGGCCCGGCTCGGCCATTTTCGATTGAATATTGTTTGTCAAACAGATAACGTTAACATTTTAAAAGCTCTTGTTGCCGAAAATATCGGCATCAGTCTTCAAACAGCCATCTCCATTAATCCGGACGATCATTTGCACGCAATCGATATTGAAGCGGAAGATTTTCCAACCTTTAACATGTCGATTGCTTATCATGCACGCCACTACTTAACTGATAAACAGCAAAAAGTACTTGATATTTTACGAAAATCAATTTAATCCTTGCTTGATTGAATTCCTGCTTGGCGACCAAAGACAATTGTTTCGGCAATCGAATTTCCGCCGACCCGATTATTTCCGTGTAACCCGCCAGCAACTTCCCCGGCAGCAAATAATCCTGGAATAATATTACCATTTTCATCTAAAACATGGGTTTCCTTATCAATGTGAATGCCGCCCATTGTATAGTGAACTGCCGGAGCAACATGAATTGCATAAAATGGTGCCGTATCAAGCGTGCGCATTCCTGTATGACGTCCAAATTGGGCGTCATTTTGTTTTTTAACCGCGGCATTCCATTCAGTAACCGTTTCACTAAGATGTTGCTGATCAAGGTTGATTTGACTAGCCAATTCAGCAAGCGTATCGGCCTGTTCAACCAATCCAACACTTTGATAGAATCCAAGGGCTTTAACTCGTTGGAAAACTTTCTGATCCAGAATCAAGTACGCATGGCCGGTCGGTTGGGCAATAATGGCATTTGAAACCTTTTTCCGCGTATCAAGTTCGTTAACAAATCGCTTACCGGCATTATTTACTAAAATTGCGCCTTCACCGCGCACCGTTTCTCCAATCAGATATGTGTGCGGATTATCTTGTTGAACGGTTGGATGAATTTGAACCAAATTAAGCTGAATCAACTGCGCACCAAGACTTTGGACCAGCCTTAAGCCGTCTCCCGTAGCGCCTTCCTGATTCGTTGTTTTAAAGTCCGCGTATTGCGGCGCATACCGCTTGATCAATTCTTTGGAAGCCCCGAATCCCCCGGTGGCGAGAATTACTTTGCGGCATTCAAGATGAATTTGAGTCTCATTTTGAATAACCGTTAATTGAAATCCCGTTGCGGTTCGTTGTAAATCCGTAACCTTACAATCCGTCCGAATTTCAATTCCAGCATTTTCAACCGCCGTGGCGAGTTTCTTTACAAGATAAGCCCCAATTGGTGAAGTATCCGTTGGCCGGTGAGTCCGCGCTAAACTCATTCCGCCTAAAGTCGTCAAATCGCCCAGATCAACATCATATTGTTTAAGCCATTCGATTGCTCCGTTGGTATGCGTTGTAAAATATTGCAATAACTGGGGATCATTCATTTTGCCGCCAGCCTGGAACGTTTCATTATAAAACTTTTCTGAACTATCAATGATTCCATTTTTAAGTTGCAAATCAGTTTCCGTTGCGTTCATTCCCGATGATGCCCGCATTGAATTACCGCCAATTCGTGGCATTTTCTCCAAAATCATTACCTTTTTGCCAATTTCATGAGCTTGCAATGCGGCAGTCAAACCGGCACAGCCGGCGCCAATTACGATCGTTTCAACCTGATTTTCCATTTCAATTCCTCCTCAAAATTAAATAAAACAAAACGGCAATAGAACTGTCACTAAGACAGCTCCATTGCCGTTATCTTAATTTTCATTATTTTCGTCGATCACATCAAGTGCGCGTTCAAGCACCCGTTTAAAAATCGCCAAATCTGAAGGTGAAACCTTCTTTTCAAGGCCATCTTGCAGCCGTTGCCAAAATTCAGTATTGTTATCCATCATTTCGACATACTTCTTTGTAACTGTAAGGTGATATACTCGCCGATCTTGTTGGTCAACCTTCTTTTCGATCAAGCCAAGCCGCATTAATTTCTTAATGTGGTAGTTTGTATTGGGAGTTGACTGATTCAACATCCTTGAAACTGCGCCAATCGTCGTGTTATTGGCTTGATTGATGGCTTCAAGGTAGTACATATCAATTGCGCCCAACTTTTCAAACTCTTTGTATTGGTTTAAGTGATTATGAAGTTGAACCTTTTGCAACAGATCGATCATTGTCTTTTGCATTGATAACATAATTTAACACTTCCCACCTATTCTTATTCTCTCTTAAGTAACCATTATACTTCGAGGCCTCGTCCTTTGTAAACAGCGACTCCCTGCCGAGATTGATCAAAGTTACTTAAGTCTATGAAACGTTTTGCTTAACTCAATAAACCTAACTGCAAAATTCATGACAGCCAACCCTAACCCTTGACATCATCAACCTTGCCGTTAACTAACTACTCGCTTCCTTTCACTTATTCCTTCCACTGGGAACATGATAAACAATTACACTCCAATTTAGTTGGTGCATTCCTTAACTTCATTTTTAGTGTTTCCTGCAAACGCAAAATGTCATCTTGTGTCAGCGGAACCTCCTTAATCACTTCATCAAGGGTCCTACCCACGTGCATCTGACAGATCTTCCCCACAGAATCCATCAATTGATGTTCGATTGTCTCCTGCTCAGGGACATTCGGATAATACGTGAATGCTCGTCCATTCTTTTCAATCCGGACAATCTTTTTATCTGCAAGCCGGCGCAGCAAAGTTTTAACGGTTGCTGGCTTCCACTGAAATTTTGCAGAAAGCAATTCGGTCAATTGGCGGCTAGTTGCACTTTTTAACGTCCATAATAGTCGCATAATCTCCCATTCAGCATTACTAATTTCAACTTTCGCTGGCATGCTTAACTACCCTTCTTTGTCCTAGCTTTTTTATCTTAAATTTTACAATATAAGTCAACGGTTTGTAAACGATAACGTTCGCCAATTTTAAAGATTCTTAAGGCTTAAAATCAACCAAAATTGATCTAACATAGTATAATATAAATGTAATCGTTAACAACATTTTTGGGAGGGATTAATATGATCAAAAGCAAAGCTGTAATGATCGGTGCTGGAATTGCCAATATGGCTGCAGCAGTCTACTTAATTCAAGAAGGCCACTGGAACCCAGAAGACATTACGTTCTACGCACTCGATAAACACGGTTCAAATGACGGTTCAACCGCATCAGAAGCCGCAACTGAATATTGGAATAAAAACCATCCAATGGAAAACACGAAAGGATTTATTGCACGGGGCGGTCGGATGTTAAACTACCGGACATACGTCGATTTGATGGATCTGCTTGACCGGATTCCATCAGTTACGGAACCCGGAATGACTGCCGCTGAAGATACCCGTGACTTTGATGCTAAGCACCGGACATACGATGTTGCTCGGCTTCTTCAAGGCGGCAAAGGCATCGTTGATGGTCACAAATTAGGATTGAACAATACTGACCGGTTATTACTGACCAAATTGATCTTGATGCGCGATGATGAAGAAACGAAACTCGATAACGTTTCAATTGCAGAATACTTCAAGGATGATCCTCACATTTTCCAAACCAACTTCTGGTACATGTGGGAAACAACCTTTGCATTCCGGACCCAATCATCTGCTCAAGAATTACGGCGTTATATGCACCAAATGATTTACGAATTTACCCAAATCGAACACCTCGTAGGGGTCAACCGGACACGGTACAACCAGTTTGAAAGTATCATGCTTCCATTGATCAAATACCTTGAAGGTGCAGGATGCAAATTCGTAATGAACCGGCGGGTAACGGCCTTTGAATTTAAGGACACCAAAATGCAAGATGAAATTACGGTTACCGGATTGAAGATGTTAAATACTGACAGCGGCCTTGAAGAACACGTTGCCATTGATGATGAAACGGCCGTCTTCTTTACCAACGGTTCAATTACTGATTCCGCAACGTTGGGCGACTATAATACACCTGCCCCTGAAAACCCAGATTACGGTGCCGCTTCATCGCTTTGGAAACAAGCAACTGAACACTTCTATAACCTTGGGAATCCAGATAAATTCTTTGCTGACCGGGATGCATCCGAATGGGTAAGTTTTACATTAACAACTAAAGACCACACGTTGATCAACGAAATTAACCGGATCACGAACCAGGTTCCTGGAAATGCGTTGAATTCATTTATTTCAACTGAACCAATTACGCCATTAGGTCAAAAAGACGTTAACATGTCGATCGTTGTGCACCACCAACCGCACTTCACGACGCAAAAGCCAAATGAAACGGTTATTTGGGGTTACTTCTTGTACCCACGGCGCGAAGGTGAATTCGTTCACAAGCAATACATCAAGATGACCGGGAAGGAAATGCTTGAAGAATTACTTGGTCAACTTTCAAAAGTCGATCCTGGTCCAACAAACATCATGAAGAAGAAGGATCAAATTCTCGGAAGTGTTATCAATTGTATCCCAGTATACATGCCATACGCTTCCGCCCTCTTCAACAACCGGGCAAAGGCTGACCGGCCAAAGGTAATTCCAGACTTTTCAACGAACCTGGCATTTACCGGTGAGTTTGTTGAACAACCATATCAAATGATTTTCACCGAAGAAAGTGCCGTTCGGTCTGGTGAAATTGCCGCCTTCCACTTTGCCGGTGTTCCGGACTCGAAACTTGTTAAGACTCCACGGTATGACCATGATCCGGTAACTTTGATGAAGGCTGCAAAGCGAATGTTTGATTAATTGAAAATCTGATTATGTAAAAATCGGCTGCGCCAAATGGGACGCAGCCGATTTTTTACTTTTTTATTAAGTCCAATCATTCCCCTCGCTTTTTACCGTCAATTCAGGTAAACTGTCATTACTTAAATCGCGAAAGGATTTTTATGAACACAACAATTATTGATTTTATTAGCAATTATGGCTATCTAGCTGTCGCAATTTTAATTGCCGTTGAAAATATTTTTCCGCCGATTCCATCTGAAATTATTTTAACTTTCAGTGGATTTTTATCCCTTTCAGCTCATCTGAATGTGGGCGGACTGATCATTGCATCAACAATCGGAGCGTTAGTAGGTGCAATCGCCCTTTACCTTTTAGGCAAGCTGATCTCGTTTGAAAAACTTGAACGTTTGATCACGGGTAAATGGGGGAAAATTCTTCACTTTAAAATGGAGCACCTTGAAAAAGCCCAGCGGTTCTTCGAACGGCACGGAAGTTCCACTGCTTTTTGGGGAAGGTTTCTTCCCGTTGTTCGCAGCTTAATCTCTGTTCCTGCTGGAATGGCTGAATTTCCAATTAAACGCTTTTTAATTTTTACTGCCGGCGGTTCGTTGATCTGGAACGCCGTTCTGATCGTCGTCGGTCGCTTGGCCGGAGCATCCTGGGAACGTTTCTCCGTTTTAATTGAAAAATATAGTTTTGTTCTTCTTGCCGTTGTAATTCTAATCGGCGGAAGCGGATATTTGATCTATCGCATAAAAATGAAAAGGAGCACGAAATGACAACATACGCAAAGAAAACCTGCTGGTTAATTGGAGCCATTTTCTTCTTTATTTTAGGAGTTATTGGAATTATCCTACCAGTCATTCCGCAAATTCCATTTTTGATCATCGCCTTTTTCTGTTTATCAAAAGGCGCGCCGAAAGTTCATCATTGGATTCGGACCCGGAATTTTTATCGGAAATACGTTTTAAAGTTTGAACGTAAATGCACTCAAGTGGCGGTGCAGCACCCTTTTTTACAACGAATTGCGCGCCATTTTCATCATTAATCGCTTTAACTTCAACTAAGATTGTGACATCGGTCGCAATCTTTTTGCATTATTTAACCATGATTAATTTGCGAATTATTTTTTACATTACAAGAAAATGACAATTCGTAAAAAACACCGAAATAGTTTTCAAAAATGGTATTATATTCGTTATAATACCTTTTGTTTAATTAATTTAAATATAAGTAATTAATGCAATTATTCTTTTACCCATAAGGAGGAAAACAACTTTGTTAAAGAAATATGGCAAAGAATACTTCTTAGGAGCGATTATTACCTTAGGAATCGTTTATGGCGATATCGGAACTTCCCCGTTATATGTTATGAACGCTTTGATTGGTGATCAGGGCGGTGTTTCCCGGGTAACTCCTAACTATATTATTGGCTGTTTGTCATTAATTTTTTGGACATTAATGATCATCACGACGATCAAATACGTTGTAATTGCCATGCGCGCTGATAACCACGGCGAAGGCGGAATTTTTGCCCTTTACGCATTGGTTAAAAAGCGAGCAAAATGGTTGATCATTCCGGCGTTGATCGGTGGGGCGGCAATTCTTGCAGACGGAACATTGACCCCCGCTGTTACGGTCACAACGGCAATTGAAGGGTTAAAGGGATTCAAGTTTGGCAATCTCATTCCGGTTTCGAATCAAAATGACGTCGTCTTCATCACGATTGCCATCTTGCTGGTCCTGTTCCTTGTCCAGCGACTAGGGACCAGCTCGATTGGGAAAACTTTCGGGGTCGTCATGGTCTTTTGGTTCGGCTTTTTGGCCGTTTTCGGGTTTGCCAACATGTGCAAAGACTTAACCGTTTTACGCGCATTGAATCCAATTTACGGCTTGCAAGTTCTTTTCAGTCCGCATAACAAAATGGGAATCTTTATTTTAGGCAGTATTTTCCTGGCAACGACTGGGGCTGAAGCCTTGTATTCTGACATGGGACACGTTGGCCGGCGAAACATCTACATTACCTGGCCATTCGTTTACCTGTCATTGATTTTGAACTACTTTGGTCAAGGGGCTTGGATCATTCACCAAATCAAACACCAAACCGTAACGTCAAACATCAATCCGTTTTACGATATGCTTCCGCACTCGGTTTACCTTATCGGCGTCATCATTGCAACTTTGGCTGCGATCATCGCTTCTCAAGCTTTGATCACCGGGTCATACACCTTAGTTGAAGAAGCAATCGGATTGAAGATCTTACCACGATTAAAGGTTTACCATCCAAACGTGTTAAAGGGTCAGATCTACATCGGAGTTGTTAACTGGATTCTGTGTGCGATCACTTTAAGCGTTGTCTTCTTCTTCAGAACATCTGGACACATGGAAGCCGCTTATGGACTGGCAATCACGTTGACAATGCTGATGACGACATTCCTGCTATTCGAATACATTCGCGGCCGGTGGTCAACGCCACTTGCGCTAACGTGTCTGCTGTTCTTTGGCACGATTGAAACGATCTTCTTCATTTCAAGTTTAGTTAAGTTCGTTCATGGTGGTTACGTTACAGCATTAATTACCGCTGTTTTGATCTTTATCATGGTAATTTGGTACTACGGTAATCGCGTTCGGGACGATTTAATGGACGCCACCGAAGAAGTTTGCTTGGACGATTACGTTGACCAATTAGTTGCCCTTTCACAAGACGAAAGTATTCCATTGTACATGAGCAACTTGGTCATGTTAGCCAAGGTTAAACCTAACCACAAAGTTAAACGGGAAATTCTATATTCAATTTTGGATAAACAGCCTAAACGGGCGAAGGTTTACTGGTTCGTAACCGTCAACACGACCAACGAACCGTATACAAACTACTACACCGTTGATATGATGGGAACCCGGAACGTTGTTAACTTGCAGCTTTACCTTGGGTTCAAGTCAAATCACAGTTTGAACCTTTACTTACGGCAAATCGTTAATGACTTGATGGATCAAGGAGTCATTGATGAACAACCGCAAGAATACACCACCACCCCTGGACGGAAAGTCGGCGACTTTGTCTTTGTCTTGATTCGGGAATTACTTTCACCGAACACCAACCTTTCACCATGGAAACGATTCTTGATTTCATCACGGATCTGGTTACAGAACCATTCAACCAGTCCGGTTCAATGGTTTGGGCTTGAATTTAGTGACGTGAAGGTCGAACGGGTTCCGCTTTACTTAAAGAAGCGGCAAATGCCGTTTGTTAACCAGCAAAAGATCATTAATGCCGAACTTCCAGATGAATCTGAAGAATAATTGTTTAAATGAATAATAAAAAAGCTTGCCAATATGGCAAGCTTTTTTTGATTACTAAAATTACGGTTCCTGATAATTTTGTGCAATCGTATTCCAATTGTCGCTTCCAGGAGTTCCCTGTTGCAAGTATCCTTGAGCGTTGATTCGATACCACCCAATTGTCGGCGTGGATTCCGGATAAGCATGAATACTCTTCATGAATGCACTTTGGTGATTTTCTTGAACTTGAATCTCAACGCATCCCTGATCATCGGTACTTTGATTAAAAATAAATGCGTCCTGATCTGCCGGCGTCAACGGCGGTTCATCCGTATTATTTTTATTCCAGTCCGCCATGATATTTGCATACACCCACTTATTAACTTGTTGGGTCGTCAAATTCTTGGTATTGACATCCGGCATGATTTGAATTGCCGTTTGTCTCCCTGAACTAGCACTTGCAGCTGTCGAAGAAGTAGCCGTTGTTGCCGGGGCTTTTTTAGCAACTGAAGAAGCCCTTTTCTCCGTCTTAGGCGAAGTTGAAGCCGGCGACTTAGATGAATGCTTTCCCGTCGCTTGAGCAATTCCAAAAAGCACAAGAATTAAAATTAAAATAATTGCAATCACAAGATAAATTACTTTGCGCTTTCGTTTACTATTCTTCTCCTTAGCGGCCTCCCGTGTCATCGGTTGATTTTCATCAGCTGTTAACTTTGCCCCGCACTGTTTGCAAAACTGATTATGCGGTTGATTTTCAAATCCACACTGCGGACATTTTTTCATTGATCCAATACTCCTTTATTTTTTATCTTGAGGTCCAACCCATCCGGCGATATCTTCCGGATGAAAATCATACGTCAATTTCTTTCCGTATGCCGCTTCATACGCTGTTTTCTTTTGCTCATAGTCCTTTTCCATCATCCACATACTGTTCTCGCGGGCTGATTTATGCGGATCAGGGTAAATTATCGGCAAAATGTGTAACGTCGCTTTGACGCGGTGAATTTGCCCCTTCGCGTTGGGTTCAAAACTTTCAAGATCATGCAGCTCAACGAAGCATGAGATGATCGGCGCGCCAGCTTGGGCCGCATAATAATATGTTCCCCGCTTAAACGGTCGCGGTTTCCGGTAATTAAACCACATTTCTTCTTCAGGATAGATCAAAATGTAGTTTCCAGCATCAATCGTTTGTTTGATCAATTTCGGAAAGGTTCGGCCCAAATATTCGATACTGGTATTTAACGGAATGATATCAACGTTATTTAAAAGGAATCCAACAAGTCCTTTCATTCCAAAATTAGTATCCTGACTAACGATATATAACCGCTTATGAAGCTTTTCCGTCATTTTGCGGATAATCGTATTTTCCAGCGGATTAAAGTGGTTACTGGTGATCACCGCTCCTTTATGAGGATCTAAGCCCTTGAGGTTTTCCCAGCCGACAATCTCTGTTTTTGTATTTTCTGCCCAGGTAACTGCCCGGTAAATTGTTCGTGCAACAACATTTTCTGCTTTCCCAAATAAAGTTTTGCGGCGGTCAAAGTACTGACTGATCAGCTCCAACCGCTCCTTATTTGATAACTGCGGATCGTCAACTTCAACCTTTTTATTGAAGTTTCCATCCTTAATATTCTGCTTAATATTCGCGATCACTTGATCTCGATTCGGAAAAATTAACATAACTTAATTCGTTCTCCTTGTGCAATAACCTTTTTAAATGTCCCTTCCGTTGCCGGCAATGCCGCTGCCCGTTCCATCAGCTTATCAAGTTTTTCAACTTCACCGCGCCGTTGTTCGTCCGTAAAGTTGTCCTTTTCAGCATGGATTTCTTGGGCGTAAGGCGTTGCATCCGCATATTCCCAGAAATAATTTTCATACATTACATTATCAAAATGCCATGGTTTATAAAACAAATTATAGTGGACCAATTGGGGAGCTGTCAGTTTTTCAGCATCATATTGATGATCTTTTGGCATTGCATTCCAAGTTTCATCAAGATATAAAATGCGGTCGCGACATATCATATTCAAGTAATCCTGATCGGGTGCAATGCAGGCAAAATAGTGCTTATTCATTACATTGAGAAAGTGTTCCGTAAAGTGTTCTTCGCGAAAGGTTTTCATATTGAGCAGCAAAACCCCAGAATTAATATACGTCTTATACGGAATTCCAAGGGCGCCTTCAATGTATTTGATCATTCCCGGAACATGCCAAATTGAATGATCCGGCGCAGCCCCAATCAAATTATTTCCAAGGTCGATCCGATATAAATCAGCCAAATTACCGGGAACGACCGCATCACAGTCAAGGTAAATTGCCTTATCATATTCCGGAAATTCATCGGCTAAGAACAGACGATAAAAAATCGATAATGTAAAGAAATCAAGCCGTAAATAATTTTCTTCGCGGTTAGCAATGCGACTCAGATCGGCCTTTAAGAAATGCGTTTCAACCTCAACGTTAGCAGTCGCCATTTCTTTAAGCTTTTGCTGATTTTCATCACTTAAACCGCGATGAATGATCCAGATTTTATAATGGTCTTGGGGCGCTGCATTTTCAATGATCGACCGGATCATTACACTCGTATACTTCGCAAACCCATCATCAATGGTTAAAAATACCGGAATAACTTCATTCTTCATTTTTATTCGCCTTCTTATTTTGCCAAATTCGGGACTAATTGTTGGTACTCATTTAAAATATCATCATATTCATGAATTCCAAGAACATCATGAACTTGCTGAACTTCCCACGGTTTGATCGTTTGGATCTTGAATAGCGGGAAAAACTTAAAACTCGTTGTAAAGTGCTGAAAAACGGTATCGTCATATAATTGGTGCTGTTCGTTATACTTTCGTGGGACGATCCGTTTCGCCTGGGCGAGCTTATTGAGAGCTGACTGATCCGGCATAAACATCCAGCGCTTCACACACCTTTCCCGCGCCCGCTCAAACAATTTGGTTTGTTTGATTTTTTCCATATTTAACAAGAGCACCCCGGAATTGATGTAATCCAAGTGCGTTAAACTATGATGGAAAAACCAGCGGCCATAATAATCTAACACCCCGACAAGTTCAACGTCAGTAATATCTTGATGATAAAATTCACGCGGATCTTGACGACAGACCACATCACTATCAAGATAAAGTAACTTTGCGGGTAAATCAGGAAGCTGATCGGCAAAAAGTCGCAGCATCGCGTAGGGGGTAAAACGCGTCCCCATATTCTTTTGGGGAATTTGGCGCTTAAACAAGGCGGTACAATCATACTTTTTCACAAAACTATTTCGGTTAGTCCGTTGCACCAATTGATTCAAAAATGAAATCGTCTGATCAGGAATGGCATGATAGTCTTTTTGGGCAGTATGAAGCTCCATCGTCATAACATAAATATGAAGTTCATCTGATCCATGTTTCAGCAGTGATAAAATTGAAATCAGTAATCCATCTTGAATATTTTGATCACCGCAATATAGAAGATTCATGCCGTTAATTTCACTTTTCCTTTCGTTTGACATACTTGATATATTCAACGTTGCTTAATGCTGCCCGCCTCTCCATTTGTTCCTTAACATCTTGCATTAATTTTTGCTGCCGTTTCTTTCGGGGAAGCGTCGAATCAGGATAAAACGGACCATCAAAATACGTAACCATTTGCGGGCGTTTTCCCCATTTAGCCTTTTGATAAGTGTTTGTCATTACAAAAGCCGGCGCATTCGTTGTGATCGGAAAATGGAAAGCAGCTTCTGAAAACGGCCGAACTCCCGTGTAATACGGCCACACATGGGCTTCGGGATAGACCGTTACAAAATCGCCGTGTTTAATATGATAATCAACCGCCTTAATTAAAGAAGGCAATCGATGAATATCTGACGGAATCGGCATTGCCCCGCCATAAGGAAGCAACGGTCCGATGATTGGCATCCCCAAATTAGCTTGGGCACAAATTACATAGTACTTACGGGCTCCTCCTGCAAGCATTGGCAAAAAAACATCCCCCACCGGCTGCGTATGGTTGGCATAAATAAAATATCCCTGGCCGCAATATGGTTTGAGAACATCCAAGTTCGCAAACCGTTGCCTTAAAACCAGCTTGTTAAAGCCGTATCCAAAGGCCTTGGCCCCGGCTGATATCACGGTCGCTAAAAAATTAAATTGCCAATCAGTTCGAATCCACTTAAAGTTGTCTTTAAGCTGATAGTTCTGGTCGGCAGTTTCAACCAAGTCTTCATCAAACCTAGTAAAATATTGAATCTTGTTTTTTGCCAAAATCCGATCCCGTCCTTAATTTCAGACTATTCCTCTTTTAAGTATGATACCCAAATTAGCAATCATCGTCAAACTGACGGGCTTTGATATGCTATAATTAGCTTGATTTTAGATTCAGAAAATTAGAAATACGAGGAACAAGATTGAAAAAACAACAGTACATTAAATTAATTTCACATAACGACTTAGACGGTTTTGGCGCTCCCCTTCTTTTGGAGGCCTTACAACCTGAGTTATTCAGTAACGTGACGTTTGATTTAACAACGTGTTCGGCTGGCCGGCTTGACCAGGAACTTGAACGTTTCTTCCGCCAACCCGATGTTCAAAAGTACAGCGACATCTACATTATGGATATGACGCCTGACAGCGACTATTCATTCCAACAACTTGAACAACATTTTGCAAACCACTGGCTGATTTTTGATCACCATGAAAGCGAAGAAGAACTGCGCCAAAAGTACGCGGCCAATTGCATTTCACCCGCCAACCCAGAAATCAATCCCAGTGCTGTGAGTCTTGTTTGGGACTGGGTCAGCAGGCAGGTTAACTTTGCCAACGTTCCGACTGCCCGCCAACAAGAACTGCAAGAAATCGTCGAGCTAATTCGCGCATACGACACCTGGGACTGGCAAAATGACCCAAACATGAGTAACGAGGAACGCAAAGCAGCTGACGAATTAAACCAGCTTTTTTGGTTTTATCCATTAAGCCAATCTGAATCCTTTGTAACGAAAGTTTATCAAACAGGATGGAAACAATACCATGACCAAAATACGTTATTGATCAATACGTTAAACGGCCGGCGGCAACGCTACCTTGACAAGCACCTTAAAAATGTTGTTGAGTTCACCGTCGACGGTCACTCATTCGGCGTTGTTTATGCCAGTGATTTCAAATCTGAAATTGCCCACGCCCTGCTTCAACGGCACGATGTCGAAGCAGCATTGGTGATCGACGCGCACAGCGTTTCGCTTCGAAGCAACGGTCAACTGGATGTTGCTGAATTTGCTGCTGAATACTTTAACGGCGGCGGCCATGCTGATTCAGCAGGCGGCGTTTTACCGCTTAATCCAATCGAAGAAGCCGAAAAGAAAATCGTGGAAGCCGTCAAACAACAAGCACAAGTCAATGCTGAAACGCAAACTCAGGCTGACGAAAATCTCGGCAACCTCGCCGATTCAATTTCCGAAGAAGCGGCCGCTAAACTTGCTGCCCTTTTCAAAGATAAATAAGAGGAAAATAGCATGATCAAAGAAATTATCCATGACGTTCATTTTTTATCACAAAAATCAACGCCGGCAACTTCAGCTGACATCCAAGCAGTTCGAGACTTAAAAGCAACGTTTATTACCAATTCTGACCGGGCTGCCGGGTTAGCTGCCAATATGATTGGCATCCATAAACGGATTATTGTGTTCGGCCTTGGAAAGCTTCCCGTAATGATGATCAATCCCGAAATCGTTGCGCAAAATACCCCGTATCAAACAACTGAAGGATGTTTATCGCTTGATGGCGTTCGACCAACGCAACGATTCAAGCACATCACGGTTAAATTTCAAAATGAACAGTTCCAATGGCAAACCCAAGATTTCACCGATTTGATCGCTGAAGTTATTCAGCATGAGATCGATCATTGTAATGGAATTTTGATTTAAGAAATAGGCTGCAGCCCTTCAAGGACCGCAGCCTATTTCTTATCTTAGATTAATCTTCTGTTTTTTCCTTCACTTTATTTGTTGCTTCCGCTTTTTGCTGTTTTTCAAGCCGGTGAGCCATCAAGAACGTGGTGATCATGATGACACAAATGACCGCAACGGCTGAATACAGCACGAGCATACATTCGGAAACAAAAATTTTGGCGTTGATGCAGTATCCAATTCCAGCATGGACCTTCGCCAGCAGAACAAATAACGCCAAGTCACTTCCAAACATTCCGAAGAACAACGTATTAAAGGTCATCCCCATGATTTGCGAGCCGATGTTGCTTCCGCTTTGATAAAGCTTTTTCTTGGTAATATCAGGGTTTTGATCGATAATTTCTTGCAACCCGCTTGAAATGGCGATCGCCGCTTCTGAAATTGCGCCCAGCGTACTTAAAATCGCCGTTGAGATCGCCAACTTTTCAAAGTTGATTCCAATCAACAAGTTGAACGCTTCGATTTCATCTGACTGTTCCGTTGAAAAGCCTTTGATCTGCGCCCAGTGATCCATTGGAACGATCATGATGATCATGACGACCAAAATAATGATCGTGGCTTCAAACGCAATGTTGGTTGAGCGATCATCGCTGTTTCCCATATAAATGGTCGTTGCTAAAATGCAGATTCCCGCAAACAACGAAACTAACAACGGGGGAAAGCCGCTTGAAATTAAAATAACGGTTACGAATAAAATTCCGAAGTTCAGCAAAACGCTAAAGAACGATGACGTTCCCTGCTTTCCGCCAAAAATCATCATCAAAACAGCTAAGACGATCGTTAATGCTAAAATTGACGGCATTAGTCAGCCCTCCTTCCGCTTAAGAAACGCGAACAGAGGAAACTTGCAGTCGGAATCACTAATGTAATTCCAATCCCACTGATCAGTGCTTGAGCAACCCCAAGGCCCATTGCCCACGCGAAGGTATACCCGTAAGTATTTCCTGTTCTGAAGTAGAGAACAGCAATTGCAAATGTTTCAGCAAAGAAGATCATTAACAGAACGTTGATAAGCGGTCCCATGATTGCATGGCCAACTCCTTGTCCTGATTTAAACAACTGCTTGGCTGAAATTTCCGGTTGCGTCCGTTTGAGCTCAAACAATGTTGAAACAATATCGGTCGATGCATCCAAAACTGCCCCTAACAGTCCAATGATCGTTGCCGACAAGAAAAGCTGTTCTGGTTGCTGGGTCGCGTAATCAAGCGCTTCATAATGGATTCCATTATTTCCTGTTAAATTCAGAATCCCGACTCCGATCGCCATTGCCATCGTCGTTCCAATTACAATTGACAGGAATGAAACCAGCGTTTGCTTATTCCACCCGATAACAAGAATCAGTGATAACCCTGTAAATAATACCGCACTGATTGCAAACAACCAGAAGAAATTCGTAAAGTCAAAATCAACGTCCATCTGAACGAAAATTAAGAAGATCACAAAGTTAATTGCCACACTTAACAATGCCCTTAATCCTTTTGCATGCATTGTGAGGTAAAGTAATCCAACGACTAACCAAAGCATCATTACTAGATATGTATCCCGCTTATAGTGCGAAATGACCGCGGTCAGTTTACCGCCATCATGGTGCAGCTTCAAGAAGACCTGTTGTCCCTTAAAGTATTCCTGATCATAAGCGCCTGACTTGGAGAATTGATTCTTCAAGTGGATGATTTCGCCTTTGCGCGAACCATTAATGATTTTAAGCGTTAATGACTGCTCGGTTGTTTCGTCTTTATTTTCGTATGCGTCTTCGGTTTGAACCGGCTTGGCATTTTCAACCTTAATGACCCGTCCAATATCTTGTTTGTACAAAAACGCATCATGCGAAGTGAAGAAGTAAAGTACTAATCCACTTAACAAAAGAACAATTACCTCAATCAATGTTCTTTTTTTACTCATAAATATCACCTCGATGACAACCTCTAAGATAGCATTCATTTAAATAAAATAAAAGTGATATTCATGTTAAATTTCGAACACAAAAAAGAAGAATCCGTGAACCGGATTCTTCTTCAAATTTTCAAAACCTTGTATTAGTTTAATTTACTCCGATCAAGCAAAGCTGCGGCTGCTTCATCAATGATTACCGTCACGTTTGGATGCTTTTGCAAAACGCTAGCCGGGACATCCGTTGTAACTGGTCCCTGGATCATCTTTTGAATTGCTTCAGCCTTCTTGTCACCGTATGCTTCAAGCAAAATATGTTTAGCTGTCATGATCGAACCGATTCCCATTGAATATGCTTCTTTCGGAACATCTTCTTCACGTTCAAAGAACCGTGAGTTGGCATCGATCGTTGATTGGGTCAACTTGATCTTGTGGGTTGTTGAGTCAAATGGCGTGCCAGGTTCATTAAACCCAATGTGGCCATTCCGTCCCAATCCTAAAAGTTGTAAATCAATTGGATTTTCTTCAATAATTTTATCATACCGCGCTGTTTCAGCTGCCGCATCCATGTTCGTCCCGTCCGGAACATATGAGTGTTTGAACTTCTTGTACTTGAAAAGGTGTTCATTCATAAAATAGTGGTAACTTTGATCATTATCTGGAGTTAAGCCAACATATTCATCCAAGTTTACTGAAACGCAATCAGAAAAATCTAAATCACTTGCAACGATATCTTCATAGGTTGTGATCGGTGTACTGCCAGTTGCTAAACCAAATACCTTGGCTCCGTTCTTCATTTCGTTTTCGTATAATTTGAGAGCTTCTTTTCCGCCTTCATTTTGATCCTTAACAATAATAACTTTCATCAAAATAACTCCCTTTCGTTCATCTATTTGGTATAGTCCAATTATAAGATGGACTATACCTTTTTTCAACCCCTTTTCGAATTTATTCTGATTGATATATCAGCTTTGTGATCGTTTTCGCAGTATGGTATGATAAAGACAAAAGAATCCTGATTTATTTAATGAAGGGAGAAATCAACATGAGTGAAGATGTATTTTTTAACCCTGGGCAATCAATTTCAAGCGACTTTGATTATAATAAAGCCTATGTCGCTGCTCAGATTTACCATGAAAAAGTAAAAAAGCCCGTGCTCGTTGTTAAAGAAGAAGACAATAAGCCATTCATCGTTTTCAATGAAGAAGCGGCCATTGAAGAGGAACACCAAGAAGAACAAAACGCTAAACAATATAAAGTTGTTAAACGGATTGACGATTAAAAATCAACCCGGCGGTGATGAAAATCACGGCCGGGTTTTTTGATTATCTTGATTTTTGTTTTAGAAGTTTTTAGAACTTTGATTTCGTTTTAGAACTTTTTAGAACTTTTAGCAAAAAATGAGCTTCCACCCAAGTGAAAGCTCATCATCATTTTTATTCCTTTAACGCATCCCGTTCATCTTCCGTTACCTGAATAAAATCATCGCGGAACTGATGCGAAATCGTTGCCAATTGATCTTTAGCATTTTCAACGAGCTGTTTATCCTCATCCGATTCCACCACGTTGTCATCTAAATCCACAATTGCTTTGACTTTATCCACATAGTCTTTCAAATGTGAATACAAAAAGTCATTCATTTTCAACAACATCCGCGGCGAATCGATCAGTTCGTTAAAAATGGCGTGGATCATCGTCAAATCTTTATCATACGAATCAACTTTATGTTCCATCAAATCTTTAACTGATTGAAGATACTGATAACTTTTATAGTATTTCCGCATTTCACTCTTAAAGAAGGATAGCTCTTCATTTGAAAGTTTGGATTCACGCAGCTTCTCTTCATTAAAGTGCAATTTATCATCAGAAAGACTGTTGACGATTTCGGGGTATTTCTGCAATTGTCGAAGCATTACTCCTCGATGAATTCCTCCAATAATAACTCCAATAATGAATAGCATTACCATCAACATAAAAAATATTAAAAAAAATCCATCACTCATCAGCCGCCGACCAAAAATAATCAACGTACTGATAATTGTCAACCCTGGGCCAATCACCATATATGAATTAAAAATATCAAAAAAGAATAAACTTCCAAGAACTGCCGTCATATAAATCGGAAAAATTTCACCCTTCACCCCAAATACAATCGAAAGGACTAAAAGAATCAACGCAATTCCAATCCTCACAGGATGGAAGTTATCAATTGCCTGCCGCATTTAATTATCCTCCTGTTCGTAATTTGCAAGTGGATCTTGCGTATCCATTGTCACTCCATTTGAACTTTGAACTTGATGGATATCGATTTTAATTCCACTATCACCGTTATCCGGAGCAAATTGTAATTTAAGATCATCATATGGATAAACTACAAAACATTTATCAAATTCGTAAGTTTTACTTATTTTAACGTGATTTAACGAATTACGAACATGATCAAATGGCGGTTGTTCAAGTCTTTTTTTAGAAGCTAAATCAGTAATGCTTTGGGCTTCGCTCCCATTATCATAGACTTTTACGAAATCACTATCAACACTTGTATACTTTGCTTCATCTTGATCCAAATCATCAGTATTAACCTGACATTTTACCAACAAATAACGTGCATTACTGTTTGCTGAAGGTCGCGGATCTTTAAGAATTTGGTACCCTAAAACCTTATATTCAACACTATTGCTATCAAAACCAGTTTTATTAACTGGGCAAAAAGCATAAAGATTGCTGCTATTCAATTGGCTTGAATTGGCAGCATTTACAACTTCACTATTAAAAAATATCATTAATAGTGTAATCAAAAAATAAACAACTTTTTTCATTACTGAAGAACCTCCAATTTCTGAGGATCAAACTTTAAAATATAAGCTGGTTGATTATTAAATTCATCCGGTTTACCTTGTAAATCAAAATCAGTGTAAATTAAGTAACCGGTCTTTTTTTCATTTGAAAGACTAAATACAACATTAAAAGTTAACTTTTTACCTGTGCCTTCAGTCATCGGATTACAATAATCATCCTCATCATCCAATTGATTGACAACTGGTGAGTTCTTTCCTCCTACTGAAAGAATCGTCGCATTTAACGGACTTTGAGCATATTCGTCCCCGTCGGAAAGGATATTCTTATCCGTTGTCATATAGAAATTTCCAACTTCTGAATCTGAACTTTTGGATAAAAGAGTTACATTGAAAATTACAACATTTTTCCCAGACTTCGTTTGTCCACGATATGCTTTATTAACCGTCAAGTTAATTTTTTTAGCGACGTATGCCTGATTATATTTCAAATCTTTCCATTTAAAGTATTGAGAGTTATCGGGTTCTGCGTTAAAATTATCTGACGATGTAGTCGAGTTTGTCTTTTGTCCGATAAATTGACTTACAAACGCATCGATTCCCGGATTAAACCCCAATGTACAAGCCAGTCCACAAAACAGTAATATTCCACCCAATAAAGATTCCCACTTAAAAGAGGAAACTTGCAGATCCTGTTCACTTAATTTAATTTCATTTGATTTCCGTGCTAATTGATTTAACCGAGTAACAAATTCTTGAAACTCATTCTTATCAACCGTCTTAATTCGGAATCGTTCTTTTCCTGAAGAAAGCATCCGTAATTTTCCTTTTGAAGTATAACAAAAGGCATTTTGATATTTAATTGTCAAAATACCTTGGTTGCATGTGATTTCTACCATGGAAAATGGAATATAAATCATCTGTAATTTCCGTCCAGAATTAATCCAAAGTCCTTGATCATTGCTATCAATTGCGAATGCAACTTGTCCGTAATTCTTATATGAATGAATTAAACCAAAAACTACCAAGCATCCAAGGATGATTGCGCTTGCGCTAATACAATGGCCAAACCAATTAAGGGAACCGCCTGCGGACTGATATTGTAATTCAAACGTTACCGATAATATTCCCAAAATAAAAACGAAAACTGCAGTTCCAAGGCACAAATCAGTCTTACTTTCCTTTTTAAAATGAACCGCACTTTGATACTCTCTTTTCATCGACTTATTGCTCCGTCTTTGAATCAGAAGGAATCAAAGCCGTTTTCAGATGGTCTTCCATTTGCGCTAATTCGCCTTCAATTGCTTGCCGCTTTTGGGTTCCTTCACTTTGAATCTGCATTACTTCTTGAATTGTCGAAATCAAGTTTTCTTGAGTTTCTTTCAACGTATCAACATCAACTAATCCACGTTGGGAAGCTTTGGCAACATCAACCGTTGATTCATGCAGCATTTCACTATTCTTCTTCAATAATTCGTTCGTAGTATTTGCAACTGCATCCTGTGCCTTAACCGCATCCTTTTGACTTAACAATGACAATGCAATTGCGACTTGATTTTTCCACAATGGAATTGCCGTTGTGATCGATGACTGGATCTTTTCACTTAAAACTGAGTTATTATTTTGAATCAACCGGATCTGAGGAGCCTGCTGAATCGTAATTTCCCGCGTCAGCATTAAATCTGATAACCGGTGATCTAAGCGGTCAGCTTGAGCCTTCATATCTTGAAGGTTTTGAACATCCATTTGATCTGCCTTACCAGCATCCACATCTGCTTGAAGCGCAGCCATTTCCTTATTCAATTCATCCCGCCGAATTTGACCGCCGACGATCAAAGTATTCAATTGCTGGAAGTATTTTTGGTTAGCAGTGTACATTTCATCCAGCATATCGTTATTTTTCAATAAATCATTTTCCTGATTTTCAAGTTTGGTTGCGATTTTGCCGATTTGCGCACTGACTTCCTGATACTTTGCTGTCATTTCAAAAACGGAATCCTTAATTTTCTTGAATAGCCGGAAAATTTTCGGTTTCTTGTCACCCGAAAGTTTTTCAGGGTCCGCACTGTTTAAACTGGTAACTAAACTTTGAAGGGTATCGCCAATTTCACCGACTTCCTTGCTTTTGACATTGCCAATCACCTCGTCAGTAAATTGCGACATTTGATCTTGAATTTCCTTACCGTAATCGGTAATTGCATTTTGACGTGAATCTTTTAACGCCACAGCATAGTTTTGCGCTTGAACTAACTGTTCCGGCGTTAATTTTGATTTGATCTTTAATAGGTCTTCATCTTTAACCGCTACTTCGGTTGGTAAACTTTGACCATTTGTGACCGTTAATGGTTCGTTTTCATTATTCATCGAAATATCTCCCTCTAGATTCTTCATTAAAAATTCATAAAATTAACTAATAAAGATTATATCTTAACTCAAATCCGGATTTCAATATTAAGTTAAAGCTTATTGATCAAAAATATTAACGGAAAACAAAAAAGCCATGGATAAAATCCATGACCTTTGTTCGATAATATGAAGTAATATTAACGCTTTGAGAATTGTGAAGCCTTACGAGCTTTCTTAAGACCTGGTTTCCGACGTTCCTTCATCCGAGCGTCACGTGTTAATAAACCGCTCTTCTTTAATGCAGGACGGAAGTCTGGGTCAACTTGAAGTAAAGCACGTGCAATTCCGTGACGAGTTGCACCAGCTTGACCTGAGAAGCCACCACCATTAACGTTAACTAAAACATCGTATTGACCTTCTGTTTCAGTAACCTTAAATGGAGCGATCATAACTTCACGTAAGTTTGCAAATGGAATGTATTCTTCTGCTGGTTTACCGTTCATCGTGATTTTTCCTGAACCAGGAACTAAACGAACACGAGCAACGGAATTTTTACGACGGCCTGTGCCTTGATATTGTACTTGAGCCAATTTAAAATTCCTCCTACTAGATTAAGTTTGTGATGTCTAATACTTCTGGTTGTTGTGCTTCATGCTTGTGTTCTGCACCACGGTATACATGCAACTTCTTAAGTTGTTGCTTACCTAAAGTACCCTTTGGAAGCATGCCGCGAACTGATAATTCGATTAATTTTTCTGGATCTTTTTCACGGTAATCACCAGCTGTGCGTGCCTTCAATCCACCTGGATGCAATGTGTGGTGGTAGTATACTTTCTTTTCGGCTTTCTTACCTGTTAATGCTACCTTATCAGCATTGATAACAATCACAAAGTCACCTGTATCAACGTTTGGTGTAAACTGTGGTTTGTTCTTACCACGTAAAACTGAAGCAACGACTGTAGATAAACGTCCCAAAGGAACATCTGTAGCATCTACGACATACCATTTACGTTCTACTTCACCTGGTTTTGCAATATATGTTGTACGCACGGTTAATTCCTCCATCTTTTATGCTTGTTTGACATACAATAGTTTTAACGGGGCTATTGTGGGGCAAACAATACCAAGTACTATATTACGATTAATCCCTATATTAGTCAATATTTCAAAGAAATTTTATCTTCTAATCGTAATAGACCTCTTTCAAATATAATCCTGAAGCCGGGGCCGTTTCCCGCGCTTCATTCCGATCTTTGACTTCATATAACCTTAAGAAGTCGTGAACTGGGCGTTTGCCCCGTCCAATCTCAAGCAACGTGGCAACCATAATCCGGACTTGATTATATAAAAAGCCATTTCCCGCAAATTCAAAGATCAATTCATTTTGAGCTTCGTCCCGCCGAACAGTTGCATCATAAACCGTTCGGACATGACTTTTAACATTGCTGCCCGATGCACAAAAGCTCGTAAAATCATGGGTCCCAATCACATCCGGCAACGCGGCCTTGATCTTTTCAAGGTTGACCGGATATTTGTAATGCCCCGTATAATTTCGTTTAAACGGATCAACAAAATAGCTTTGACTAACCCGATACATATACCGTTTGCCATGGGTCGTGAACCGGGCATGAAAATCGTCCGGCACAATTTCACAATCGACCACCACACAGTCCAACGGCAGCATACTGTTCAACGCCTTCAGCATGCTATCGGCACTCATTTCATGCGGAAAGTCAAAATGAACAACTTGCCCCAGCGCATGAACTCCTGAATCAGTTCGGCCAGAACCGAAAATCGGGATGAATTCGTCCTTTTTGCTCATCTTATTCACAGCTCGTTCAAGAACGGATTGCACTGTTCGTTGATGAGGTTGCGATTGAAACCCAGCAAAATTCGTTCCGTCATATGCAATTGTAATTTTATATCTCTTTGTCATCTTAACCTCTCAGTAACATTAGTCCGCCGGTTAACGCTAAAAACACAACGATTCCGACCGTATCAACCAAATGCCAATGCTGTTGCCGGTACTTCGTTCGGTTCGGCCCGCCTTGATAACCGCGGGCTTCCATTGCCACTGCCAAATCTTCAGCGCGTTTGATTGAATTGACAAATAACGGAATTAAAATCGGAATCAGCATTTTGGCCTGCTTAAATAAGTTTCCTTCACCAAAATTGACTCCCCGCGCACGTTGAGCATTGATAATCTTTTGCATTTCATCCATTAAGGTCGGAACAAACCTTAATGCAATTGAAATCATCAAGGCAATTTCATCGACCGGCACTTTGATTTTCCGTAACGGTGCCATCAAGGATTCAAGGCCATCAGCAATTTCCAACGGAGTCGTCGTAACCGTTAGTAACGTTGACATCAACACGATCAAAACGATTCGGCAAAAAATATAAATTGAATTAATAATTCCAAAACTCGTCAGCTTGAATGGTCCCCATTGCCAATAAACGGTTCCTCCGCTTGTGAAGAAAAGCTGCAACAAAACCGTGATCAAAATTAAGCCGATCAATGGCCGGACACCTTTAATAAAAAAACTCATTTTGATTTTGGAAAGCAACACGCAAGCAAGGGTAAAAATTCCCAATAAAGCGTATGTTTGCCAGTTATTGCATAGAAAAACGATCACAATAAAGTATAAACTGAGAATTAATTTTGCCCGTGAATCCATCCGGTGAATTATCGAACCACCGTCAATATACCTTCCGAGAATAATATTACTCATCTTTCGCTCCTACCTGATCACATTACTTCAACTTTGTTACCAATTGGCGTGCCAATTCATCAACATTTAATGGCAAGCCATCCCACTGCATCCCTTTTTGCATTAACTGCGCTGCAAATTCGGCTGCTCGGGGCAATCCAAGGTGATGCTGATAAAGCCATTGCGGATCACTGAAAAATTCTTGTTTGCTTTGAGCAGCGATCAACTTCCCCCGTTCAAGGGCAATTACCTGATCAGCGTAATCGGCAACGTCATCCATATTATGGGTTACAATGAGAATCGTCATTTGCTCATCTTCATGCAATTGTTTAAAAATCCGCATTGTTTCCCGTTTTCCAACCGGATCTAACCCAATCAACGGTTCATCTAGTACTAAAATTTGCGGCTCCATTGCTAAAATTCCGGCAAGGGCAACCCGGCGCATCTGCCCGCCCGAAAGTTCAAATGGTGAACGTTCAAGCAACTGATCGTCAATTCCAACCAGTTTTGCTTTTGCCCGTGCAAGATCTTCAGCTTCGGATTCACTTTTTCCAAAATTTTTCGGGGCAAACGCAATGTCTTTCAAAACCGTTTCTTCAAATAGCTGGTTTTCAGAAAATTGAAAAAGAATCCCGACCTGGTGACGTAAATCATCAAGTTCTTTATTTTTCGTTTGCGGCGTGATCAATTGACCATTAATATGAATCTCGCCTGCCGTTGGTTTAAGCAGGCCGTTTAAATGCTGAATAAACGTTGATTTCCCGCTTCCAGTATGGCCAACCAGGGCCGTAAAACTTCCATCTTTGATCTTAACTGAAATATCATCAAGGGCCTGCTGTTCAAATGGCGTTCCTGCCTGATAAGTATAACTTACATGTTTGAATTCAATTGCCATAATTTTGCTACCATTTCTTTTTCGTCTAATGTTTCATCATCTGTTAATCCGGCTAATCCATTTTCCTGAAGTTTAAGCTTCAACTTTTCAACAAACGGTAAATCCAATCCTAAATCTATTAACTGGTCACGATTATGGTAAACTTCAACTGGGCACCCTTGCATCCGAATTTTACCTTGGTCAAGAACAATGACCTGATCGGAGAAAACCGTCTCATCAATATCATGCGTAATCGCAATGACCGTAAAATGGAATCGATCTTTAAGATGCCGAATCAATTGAATCAAATCTCGTCGTCCTTCAGGATCAAGCATACTGGTGGCCTCATCTAAAATGATGATTTGCGGACGAATTGCTAAAATTCCGGCAATTGCGACCCGTTGCTTTTGCCCGCCTGAAAGTTTGGAAGGCTCATGCTTCGCAAACTCTGCCATTCCAACCGCTTCAAGGGATTCGTTGACCCGTTTGACCATTTCTTCATGGCTGATTTGACGGTTTTCTAAACCGAAAGCCACATCATCTTCCACGTTTGCGCCCACAAATTGATTATCGGGATTTTGAAAAACAACACCGATTTGAGAGCGAATTTGCCATACATTCTGTTCATTAACCTCAAGTCCATTAACGGTAATTGTTCCTGATTGAGCTTCAATCAACCCGTCAATCAACCGTGCAAGCGTACTTTTCCCGCTTCCATTCCGTCCAACAATTGAGATCCATTGGTCTTTATCAAGCTCAAGGTTCAGCGGTCCGAGTTTGAAGTCATCATATTCATATGTTAGATCTTGAATTTGAATTAACGGCATTTCCCATTGTCCTCCGAAAATAATTACCTGTATTATATCATGAAAAGCAAAAAAGGATTGGACATTCATCCAATCCTTCTAATTCACAATCATTTGAAAACAATATCTAACAAAAAAATCACTTTTTATAACGATTTTCGTACAACCGTACTACTTAGGACTAGACTAGGTTTCCCACCATCGTAACGCCCGTTGTCGTTATAAAAGTGACACAAAATATAATTTATTTTAGTATTAGCAATTAAATTAGTCTACTAATTCAAGAACTGCCATCTTAGCAGCATCGCCACGGCGTTCTTGCATCTTGATGATTCGTGTGTAACCACCATTCCGATCCTTGAACCGTGGAGCGACTTCATCAAACAACTTTTGTAAAGCTGTTTGAACAACGATGTCATCGCCATCTTCCTTAACGTCTGCAACAACATCCATTAAGTAAGCTGCTGCACGGCGGCGTGATGTCAAATCACCTTTTTTACCTAAAGTGATCATCTTTTCAACTTGACGACGAACTTCTTTAGCACGTTGTTCAGTTGTAACGATCTTGCCGTTAACGATTACATCTGTTGTTAAGTTCCGTAACATTGATTTACGGTGTCCGCTTGTACGACCTAATTTCCGGTAAGCCATGAATAGTTTCCCTCCTTTAATTCTAATTAGTCATCATGACGTAATGAAAGACCTAAATCAGCAAGTTTTGACTTAACTTCTTCAAGTGACTTCCGGCCCAAATTCCGAACCTTCATCATGTCAGCTTCAGTCTTGTCAGTTAATTCTTGAACCGTATTGATTCCAGCACGCTTCAAGCAGTTGTATGAACGAACTGATAAGTCTAAGTCTTCAATTGTCATTTCGAGCATCTTTTCTTTATGGGTTTCTTCCTTTTCAACCATGACTTCAGCATTCTTTGCTTCATCAGTCAAGTTAACGAAGATTGACAAATGCTCTGTTAAAATCTTAGCTGATAAACTGATTGCCTCACTTGGAGTAATTGAACCGTTTGTCCAAACATCCAATGTCAATTTATCATAATCATTTTTTTGACCAACACGTGTCTTTTCTACTTGGTAGTTTACACGTTCAATTGGGGTATAAATTGAGTCGATTGCTAAAACACCAATCGGCATATCATCTGCTTTAGCTTTGTTTTCTGTAGCAGAAACATATCCACGACCTTTATTAGCAGTCATTCGAACATGGAATGAAGCTCCTTCAGCAACTGTACAAATGTACAATTCTGGATTCAAAACTTCAACATCAGCACCGCAGTGAATATCGCCTGCTTTAACTTCTTTGGCACCTGTAACATCAATCTCGAGAATTTGAGGTTCTTCAGTGTCCATCTTTAAAGCAACCTTCTTTAAGTTCAAGATAATGGTTGTAACGTCTTCCATGACACCTTCAACAGTTGAAAATTCATGCAAAACACCATCAATTTGAACATCAGTAATCGCTGCACCTGGTAATGATGAAAGTAAAATTCTCCGTAAAGAATTTCCTAACGTAGTACCATAACCACGTTCCAACGGTTCGACAACAAATTTACCGTAGTCATTGTTTTCTTCAATTGTGTGAATCTTTGGTTTTTCGAATTCGATCATGCTATTTGTCTACCCCTTTCAAAACGTAACGTGTAATCTGGCAAAAACAAAATGAAGTTACCCTCAAAATGAATACGAATCCACATTAAACACGACGACGTTTTGGAGGACGGCATCCGTTATGAGGAACTGGTGTAACATCCTTAATTGATGTAACTTCCAAACCAGTTGTTTGAAGAGCACGAATTGCTGCTTCACGACCTGAACCAGGACCCTTAACTGAAACTTCAACAGTCTTCATTCCGTGATCCATTGCACCCTTAGCTGCAGCTTCTGAAGCCATTTGAGCAGCAAATGGGGTTGACTTCCGTGAGCCTTTGAAACCTAATGCACCTGCTGATGACCATGCAACGGCATTTCCGTGAACATCAGTAATCATAACAAGTGTATTGTTGAATGTTGAGTGAATGTGAGCAACACCCGTTTCAATATTCTTCTTTACACGACGCTTACGTGATTTCTTAACAGCCATGAACGTTTTCCCTCCTTCTAATTATTATTTCTTTTTCCCTGCAATTGAAATTGCTGGGCCTTTGCGTGTCCGCGCGTTGTTCTTGGTGTTTTGACCACGAACAGGCAAGTGGCGACGGTGACGCATGCCACGGTAAGAGCCGATTTCTGAAAGACGCTTAATGTTCATTGATACTTCACGGCGAAGGTCACCTTCAACCTTGTAGTTATCAACTTCGGCACGGATCTTATCTTCTTGGTCAGGAGTTAAGTCACGTACACGAACGTCTTCTGAAACACCAGCAGCAGCAAGAATCTTCTTTGCTGTTGTATTACCGATTCCATAAATGTAAGTTAATCCGATTACGATACGCTTGTCACGTGGTAAATCGATACCTGCAATACGAGCCATTACAATTACACCTCCTTAAAAATTAACCTTGACGTTGTTTGTGCTTTGGATTGCTGCAAATAACCATAACGCGACCTTTACGTTTGATAACTTTGCAGTGTTCGCACATTGGTTTAACTGATGGTCTTACTTTCATGAATCATACCTCCTATAAATTACTGAAGTACAATCTATTTAAAGCGATAGGTAATGCGACCCTTAGTCAAATCGTAAGGGGACATTTCAACGGTAACCCGATCCCCAGGTAAAATACGAATATAATGCATCCGAATCTTACCGGAAACGTGAGCTAAAATTTCGTGTCCATTTTCGAGTTCAACTTTGAACATCGCATTTGGCAACGTTTCTTTGATCGTACCTTCAATTTCAATCACATCATCTTTCGCCACGCAAAAGTACCTCCTTAATATGGTTTGAAAACTTTAAACGAAAACAGTTATTTTCGCTGATCCAGTAGCTTTTGCGGCAAACTAGACCTATTGAAAAGATAAACCTGAATTATGATACCACACGCAAATCTAAAATGCAATACGTTATGGCTTATAATCCAGGTTTTCTCGCGATTATTTAATTGAGTCTAAAACTTTCTTGATGTCAGCGAACACATCATCAATTGCTTGGTTTCCATTTACTTCATGTAAAATTCCCTTTTCACGGTAGAAATCTAACAATGGAGTGTTCATCTTGATGTTAACGTCTAACCGGTTCTTAACGGTTTCTGGCTTATCATCGTCCCGTTGAAAGAATTCGTGGCCGCCGCAACGATCACAAGTGCCTTCAACCTTCGTTGGGTTAAATAATTTGTTATAAGTTGCACCGCAGTTCTTGCAAATGTAACGGGCTGTTAACCGTTCCATTAATGAATCTGGATCAACTTTGATGTTGATTACGCAGTTAAGTGGTTTGCCTAATTCAGCGCCAAACTTGTCTAATGCTTCTGCCTGAGCCATGTTCCGTGGGAAACCGTCTAACATGTAACCATCATTCACATCGTCTTCACTTAAACGATCCTTGACGATTCCATTTGTAACTTCATCTGGAACCAATTCACCCTTATCGATGTATTTCTTAGCTTCAAGGCCCATTTCAGTTCCGTTTTGCATTGCAGCCCGGAAAATATCACCCGTTGAAATGTGTGGAATGTGATATTCATCAATAATTTTTTCTGCTTGAGTACCCTTTCCTGCGCCAGGAAGACCCATTAACATTAAATTCAATGCCATTTAAATTTCTCCTTTAAATAAATTCACTAACGTATTATAACCCAATTTTTTTAAAGATAAAAGTTTATCAAAAACAAAAAGAACCCGTAATTTCTTACGAGTCCTTTTAATAACTAACTTAACTACTCACGAATAATAACTTAACTACTCACGAATAAATCCAACATATTCGCGTTTCATCATCATACCTTCAATTTGCCGCATTGTTTCAAGGGTTACCCCTACAACAATCAGCAAACTAGTACCACCTAAACCGATTGATTCATTCAATCCCCAAACGCTTGATGCGACTAAAGGAATCAATGAAACGAATCCTAAGAAAAGTGAACCAACAGTACTTAATCTCATCAATAAACGAGATACATACTTTTCAGTTTCTTTTCCGGGCCATACAGATGGAATGTAACTTCCTTGCTTTTGCAAGTTTTCTGATAACTTTTCAGGGTTAACTTGAACGAAAGCATAGAAGAATGTAAACAGAATAATTAAGACTGTGTACAAAATCATTCCTGGCACTGTCTGCATATTGAAAATATTCGACAATGTTTGATACCATCCATCACCTGAATGAGTTCTTGTGAAGGCCATCAAGATCGTTTGAATCGTTGCAATAAATGAACTGGCAAAGATAACAGGAATAACTCCAGCAACGTTAACTTTTAATGGTAAGTATGAGTTTTCTGAAGAACCTGCAACCCGTCTTGTATATTGAATCGGAATCTTGTAGTTAGCTTGTTGAACATATGTAACAAATGTCACGATCACAAGGATAACTAACAAAAGAACGACACAATACAATACTGAATGCCAGAGTTGCGATTTACTTACATGAGCAAACTCTTCTTGATAAATTTGCTTGATTCCAACTGGGACCCGCGCAAGGATTCCGGCCATAATAATGATTGAAATCCCATTGCCGATTCCCCGATCAGTAATCATATCACCTAACCAAGTAGCAAACATTGTACCAGCTGTTAAAATCACACCAATACATACGTAAGTTTGAATACTTGGGTTTTGAACTAAGTGAAGACTACTCAAAGCGTTGAAACCAGCTGTAATCCCGATTGATTGTACAAACGCAAGCACAATTGTTAAATAACGGGTAACCTGATTCAATTTACGCCGTCCAACTTCACCTTGCTTACTCCACTCTACAAATTTCGGAACAATATCCATTTGCAAAAGTTGAACAACAATTTGGGCGGTAATGTATGGTGAAACCCCCATCGCTAAAATTGAATAGTTGGTCAGACCGCCACCACTGAAAGTATTTAACATACTAATTAACCCTGAAGATGCAACACTCGCTAATGCTTTTGCGTTGATCCCAGGGACAGTAATGTATGTGCCTAAGCGAAATACAATCAAGACACCCAACGTGAATAAGATTTTCTTTCGAATTTCTTTATCAGCAAGGGCGTTCTTCATTGTCTTAAGCATCTATTACATCACCTCGGCTTGACCGCCTGCTGCTTCGATGGCACTCTTAGCTGATGCTGAGAACTTGTTAGCCTTAACAGTTAACTTCTTCTTTAATTCACCATTGCCTAAGATCTTGATACCATCTTTTTCGTTCTTAACGATACCTGATTCAACCAACAATGTTGGTGTAACTTCTGTACCGTCTTCAAATTTGTTTAATTTTTCAATGTTTACAACTGCATATTCAACGCGGTTGATGTTTTTAAAACCACGTTTTGGCATCCGCCGGAATAATGGCATTTGGCCACCTTCAAATCCTAAACGAACTTTACCACGTGCTTTTTGACCTTTTTGACCACGACCTGCAGTCTTTCCGTTACCTGAAGAAGTTCCACGGCCAACCCGATTTCTTACTTGACGTGAACCTTCTGCTGGTTTTAATTCATTTAACTTCATTAGGTTCGGCACCTCCCTCTAACTAAATATTGACTATTTAGCCAATTCAACGTCCACTAAATGATTGATTTTCCGAATTGCTCCCCGCATTGCAACATTATCAGGAACAATAACAGAACTATGAATACGACCAAGGCCTAAGCCTTTAACGATTTCACGTTGTTTTTGAGGACGTCCAATGACTGAACGAACTAAAGTAACTTTCAATTGAGCCATAATCTAAGTCCTCCTTATTCTGCTAAGTGTTGAACTGAAACTCCACGTAATGAAGCAACTTGTTCAGCACTCTTCAATTGTGATAAACCATCCATTGCTGCACGAACAACGTTGATTGGTGTGTTAGAACCTAATGACTTACTTGTAATATCATCAATACCTGCAAGTTCCATAACGGCACGAACCGCACCACCTGCAGCAACCCCAGAACCAGCTTCAGCTGGCTTCAACATAATGCGGCTACCGCTGTATTGACCGAGAACTTCATGAGGAATAGTTGTTCCAACAACAGGAACTTCGATTAAGTTCTTACGAGCAGCGTCAACAGCCTTGCGGATTGCTTCTGGGACTTCTTGAGCCTTACCAGTTCCAAAACCTACATGACCATTGTGATCGCCAACGATTACTAAAGCAGCGAAACGTAAACGACGTCCACCTTTTACAACTTTAGTAATCCGGTTAATAGCAACGACACGATCTTCTAAATCTAATTGAGCTGGATCAATAAAAGCCATAAACGTTATTTCCTCCTTCTATTAAAAGTCTAAGCCATTTTCGCGAGCAGCTTCTGCTAAAGCTTCAACACGTCCATGGTAGAGGTATCCACCACGGTCAAATACAACTTCTTTGATACCTTTTTCTACAGCACGTTTAGCAACGACTTCACCAACTGAAGCGGCTTGTTCAGTCTTTGTGTTGCCACTTACTTCGCTGTCTAATGTAGAGGCACTAACTAGCGTCACACCCGCTACGTCATCAATTACTTGAGCGTAGATGTTTTTGTTTGAACGATAAACATTTAAGCGTGGGCACTCAGCAGTACCAGAGATTTTATTGCGAACACGCATATGACGTCTTTGGCGTGTTTTGTTTTTATCTGGTTTAGAAATCACGATTTTCACCTCTTAATTTTATTTAACAGCCTATGCTGCATTATTTACCAGTCTTACCTTCCTTACGGCGTACATATTCGTCAACGTAACGAATACCTTTACCTTTGTAAGGTTCTGGAGCACGGACAGCACGGATCCGTGCAGCCATGTCACCAACAACTTCCTTGTTGATTCCTGAAACAACAATTGATGTTGCTGAAGGAGTTTCAAACTTAACATCATCTGTTTGTTCAAATTCAACAGGGTGTGAGTAACCAACACTTAATACAAGTGTGTTACCCTTCATTTGTGCACGGTAACCAACCCCACGAAGTTCAAGTTCCTTCTTGAAGCCTTCTGTAACCCCAACAACCATGTTATTGAAGTTTGCACGTGTTGTTCCGTGAAGTGCTTTTGTCTTGTTATCATCTGATGAACGGTCAAAAGAAACAGTTGTTCCTTCGATCTTCATTGAAATTTTATCAGAAAATTCACGTGTTAATTCACCCTTTGGGCCCTTAACAGTAACCATGTTACCGTCTTGTTTTACTTCAACGCCTGCAGGTAATTCAACAACTTTATATCCAATACGACTCACGAGCCAGACACCTCCTTACTCTTTAAAATATTACCAGATATAAGCGATTACTTCGCCACCGATTTTCTTAGCACGGGCATCTTTATCTGTCATAACACCTTCAGATGTTGACAAAATAGCGATTCCTAAGCCGTTAAGAACCTTTGGCACAGCATCAGCTTTAACGTATGAACGTAAACCAGGTTTTGAGATCCGACGAATCCCTGAGATTACGCGTTCACCATTTTTACCATATTTCAAGAATACACGGATAATGCCTTGTTTGTTATCTTCGATAAATTCATAATCGCGAATGAAACCTTCGTTCTTAAGAATTTCAGCAATACTCCGCTTAATTTTTGATGCAGGTACTTCTAATGATTCGTGCTTTGCCATGTTAGCATTGCGAATGCGTGTTAAGAAGTCTGCAATTGGATCAGTCATTGCCATATTATTTTGCCTCCTTACTTACTTTATTATGGATTACCAGCTAGCCTTTTTCATGCCAGGGATTTGACCCTTATGAGCAAGTTCACGAAGGCAGATACGACATAACTTAAATTTACGATATACAGAATGTGGACGACCACAACGTTCGCAACGAGTATATTCTTGTGTTGAGAACTTAGCAGCACGTTTATTCTTTACAATTTGTGACTTTTTAGCCAATGTGAAACCCCCTTACTACTTAGCGAATGGCATTCCTAATTGAGTTAATAATTCTTTTGATTCTTCGTCTGTGTTAGCAGTTGTTACGATTACAATGTCCATTCCACGAACCTTGTTAACGTTATCGAAGTCAATTTCTGGGAAGATCAATTGTTCCTTGATTCCAAGTGTGTAGTTCCCACGACCATCAAATGCACGTTTGCTGATTCCATGGAAGTCACGAACACGTGGTAATGAAACTGAGATCAACTTGTCTAAGAATTCGTACATCCGTTGACCACGTAATGTAACTTTGCAACCAATTGCGTTACCTTCACGTAAACGGAAACCAGCGATTGATTTCTTAGCACGTGTGATAACTGGTTTTTGACCAGCAATCAAAGTTAATTCTTCAACTGCTTCGTCTAAGTTTTTAGCGTTACTTACAGCATCACCAACACCCATGTTGATAACGATTTTATCAATCTTTGGTGTTTGCATTACTGATGTATAATTGAATTTTTCCATCATTGATGGAACGATTTCTTTATCATACTTTTCTTTTAAGCGATTTTCCATGAAGAAAGTATCCTCCTTCCTTTATTACAATGTTTTACCTGTTTTTTTAGAAACACGTACTTTCTTGCCATCTTCAATCTTGAAGCCAACCCGTGTTGGTTCATTGTTTGAAGGATCGATAAGCATAACGTTAGAAACATGAATCGGTGCTTCAACTTCAACAATTCCACCATTTGGATTTGCGTTAGTTGGTTTTTGGTGCTTCTTAACGATGTTTACGCCTTTAACGATTACACGTTCTTTTGAAGGAAATACTTTTTCAACTGTACCTTCTTTGCCTTTATCTTTACCGGCGATTACTTTAACTTTATCATTCTTTTTGATGAACATATTGCTTGTGCACCTCCTTATCAACTAATGGTTCATTATAATACTTCAGGTGCTAAGGAAACGATCTTCATGAAGTTTCCATCACGTAATTCACGGGCGATTGGTCCGAAAATACGTGTACCTTTAGGTGACTTATCATCACTAATGATTACTGCAGCATTTTCATCAAATTTGATGTATGAGCCATCAGCACGGTGTACGCCAGACTTTGTACGAACAACAACAGCTTTTACAACATCGCCTTTTTTGACAACGCCACCTGGTGTTGCTTGTTTAACAGTAGCAACAATGATGTCACCGATGTTAGCAGTCTTAACACGAGAACCACCTAAGATCTTGATTACTAAGAGTTCACGTGCTCCTGAGTTATCAGCGACTTTTAAACGACTTTCTTGTTGGATCACAGTAAGTGTCCTCCTTTCGCTATTAGATAATTAGTAGAATACGAATTAGTTCTTTGGGTTATTCATTAAAGAATAACTGCTTTTTCAACAATTTCTAATAAACGGAAACGTTTTGTAGCTGACAATGGACGTGTTTCCATAATCTTTACGATATCGCCAACTTTTGCTTCGTTGTTTTCGTCGTGAGCTTTGAATTTCTTTGTGTATTTAACACGCTTACCGTAAACCTTGTGGTTAACATAAGTTTCAACAGCAACCGTGATTGTTTTATCCATTTTATCTGAGACAACGCGTCCTTGATAAACTTTACGGTGATTACGAGTTTCACTCATGCGAAATTAGCCTCCTTTTCGTATTCTTATTTGTTTAATTCTGCTTGACGTAATGCAGTTTTAATACGTGCAATGTTCTTACGAACTGCTTTTAACCGAGCAGTGTTTTCCAATTGACCGGTAGCTAATTGGAAGCGTAAGTTAAATAATTCTTCTTTATATTGCTTTTCTTTTTCAAGCATTTCAGCAGTGGTTAATTCATTAATTTCTTTAGCCTTCATTTGATTCGCCACCTACTTCCTCACGTTTTACAAACTTAGTCTTCACTGGGAGCTTGTGGGAAGCTAAACGGAAAGCTTCACGAGCAACTTCTTCAGGAACGCCGGCAATTTCAAACATAACCTTGCCGCGCTTTACTGGAGCTACCCAGCCTTCTGGTGTACCTTTCCCAGAACCCATACGAACACCAATAGCTTTAGCAGTATATGATTTGTGAGGGAAAATCTTAATCCAAACTTTTCCGCCACGCTTCATATAACGAGTCATCGCAATACGAGCAGCTTCGATTTGACGGTTTGTGATCCAGTGTGATTCAGTTGCTTGTAAACCAAATTCACCAAATGTAACTGTCTTGCCACCCTTAGCTTCGCCACGCATGTGACCACGGAATTCACGACGGTGCTTTACACGTTTTGGTACTAACATAGATTATTTCCCTCCTTTGCTGTTGTTTTTCTTTGTTGGTAATACTTCACCACGGTAAATCCATACCTTAACACCTAATTGACCGTACGTTGTAGAAGCTTCTACCCATGCATAGTCAATGTCAGCGCGTAATGTATGCA
The DNA here is from genome assembly GCF_030518115.1 of Ligilactobacillus sp. 110_WCHN. NCBI lineage: Bacteria > Bacillati > Bacillota > Bacilli > Lactobacillales > Lactobacillaceae > Ligilactobacillus > Ligilactobacillus sp. 110_WCHN. The sequence goes on along the minus strand of NZ_JAULLI010000006.1, from coordinate 16,157 downwards.
AAGGAACTGTTCCGTCTGAGAAGTGTTCAACCCGTGACATATCTGCCCCGTTTAAACGACCTGCAACTTGAACTTTGATACCCTTTGCACCTGCACGCATTGTACGTTGCATTGCTTGCTTCATTGCACGCCGGAATGCAATCCGGTTTTCCAATTGTTGTGCAATGTTTTCGCCAACTAACTTAGCATCTAAGTCTGGTTTCTTGATTTCAACAATGTTAATGTGTACGCGTTTACCAGTTAACTTGTTTAATTCTTGACGTAACTTTTCAACTTCTGATCCACCTTTACCGATAACCATTCCTGGTTTAGCAGTATGAATTGAAATGTTAACACGCTTTGCAGCACGTTCAATTTCAATAGTTGAGACAGAAGCGTTGGTTAATTTATTTTCGATGAATTTACGGATTCGTAAGTCTTCGTGTAAATCTGTTGCAAAATCTTTTTCAGCGTACCATTTTGCATCCCAGTCACGAATGATACCGACACGTAATCCGGTTGGATTAACTTTTTGACCCACGCGTTATCCCTCCTTATTTAGCAGATACCACAATTGTAATGTGGCTTGTACGTTTGTTGATTGGAGAAGCAGAACCTTTAGCACGAGGACGGAACCGTTTCAAAGTTGGTCCTTCGTTAACATAAGCTTCGCTTACATATAAATCTTCAACATCTAAATCAAAATTGTTTTCTGCATTTGCAATTGCAGAATTAAGAACTTTTTCAATTAAGTAAGCACCTTTTCTTGGTGTAAATTTCAAGATGCCTAATGCGTCAGCAACTTTTTTGCCACGGATAAGGTCGATCACAAGACGTGCTTTACGTGCAGGGATACGGACCATACGAGCGGTTGCCTTTGCTGATGTAACTTGTTCAGCCATGCTTTATCCTCCCTTATTATCTTACGCCTGTCTTCTTGTCGTCTCCGCCGTGACCATGGAATGTCCGTGTTGGAACAAATTCACCTAATTTGTGTCCAACCATGTCTTCTTGAATGTAAACTGGCACGTGCTTGCGGCCATCATATACAGCAATCGTGTAGCCGATAAAGCTAGGGAAGATTGTTGAACGGCGTGACCATGTCTTAATTACTGATTTTTTATCTTGATCAGCTTGTGCTTCAACCTTTTTCATCAAATGTTCATCGACGAAAGGTCCTTTTTTCAAACTCCGACTCAATGTTTGTCCTCCTTTCGGATAATCACCTTACAGGCAATTATTTCTTATGACGTGAACGAACGATAAATTTGTTTGATTTTGCCTTCTTTGAACGAGTCTTAAGACCAGTTGTCTTCTTACCCCATGGTGATAATGGTGATGGACGACCAACTGGAGCCTTACCTTCACCACCACCATGAGGGTGATCGTTAGGGTTCATTACAGAACCACGTGATTGTGGCCGCTTGCCCATCCAACGTGAACGTCCGGCTTTACCAATATTGATCAATTCATGTTGTTCGTTACCTACGGCACCGATTGTTGCCCGGCATGAAATTAAAATCATCCGTGTTTCGCCTGATGTCAAACGAACAATGGCATACTTGCCTTCCTTACCAAGTAATTGTGCTGATGTACCAGCTGAACGAACTAATTGTCCACCCTTACCTGGCTTTAATTCGATATTGTGGATAACTGTACCAACAGGAATGTTTTCCAATGGAAGTGCGTTACCAACCTTAATATCTGCATCCTTACCTGATTGAACTTTTTGGCCTACTTCAAGACCTTTAGGAGCAAGGATATATGATTTTGTACCATCAGCATAAACTAACAATGCAATGTTTGCTGAACGGTTTGGATCATATTCAATTGCTTTTACTGTTGCAGGAACATTATCTTTGTTCCGCTTGAAATCAATCACACGGTACTTGCGTTTGTGACCGCCACCACGGTGACGAACTGTAATGTGACCATATGAGTTCCGGCCAGCTGTCTTGCTCTTTGAAACAAGTAATGACTTTTCTGGTGTTGTCTTTGTAATTTCAACAAAGTCTGAACCAGTCATATTCCGGCGACCGTTAGAAGTTGGTTTATATTTCTTGATCCCCACTGTGTTTTCCTCCTATTACTTAATATTATTATTCTTCATCGAATAATTTAATTTCTTTTGAATCTGATGTTAATGTAACGATTGCTTTCCGGCGCTTCTTTGTGTAGCCTTCATAACGACCCATGCGCTTCTTTTTACCCTTAACATTCATAATGTTAACCTTAGCAACCTTAACATCAAAGATGTCTTCAACCGCACTCTTGACTTGTGTCTTTGTAGCACGTGTATCAACATCAAATGTATAGCGTTTATCGTCCATATTAGCCATTGAAGCTTCTGTGATAACTGGACGTAAAATTACATTGCGTGATTCCATTATGCAAGAACCTCCTCTACTTGAGAAAGAGCTCCTTTAGTGATGACCATCTTATCGTTGTTGATAACATCTAAGACGTTCAAACCTTTAGCTGGGATAACAGTAACATTCTTTAAGTTCCGAGCAGCTAAAGCAGCGTTTGCATTGTCATCTTCAAGAACTACTAATACCTTTGAATTAACATCTAAGTTGCTTAAAACTTCTGCAAATGCTTTTGTTCTTGGTTGTTCGAATTTCAATTCGTTAACAACAACTAAGCCTTCATCTAATACTTTTTGTGAAAGTACTGACTTAATAGCTAAGCGACGAACTTTGCGTGGAAGCTTGTAAGCATATGAACGAGGTGTTGGTCCGAATACGGTACCACCGCCTACCCATTGTGGTGAACGGATTGAACCTTGACGAGCACGACCTGTACCCTTTTGACGCCATGGCTTCTTACCACCGCCACGTACGGCACTTCTGTTCTTTACAGCGTGTGTACCTTGACGCATTGAAGCACGTTGCATCAATACTGCATCAAAAATTACGCTGTCGTTTGGTTCGATACCAAAAACTGTGTCGTTTAATGAAACTTCACCGTTCTTGCTACCATCTTGGTTGAATAATGTAACCTTTGGCATGTAAGTTTCCTCCCTTCATCTAATTATTTCACTGTACTTTTAATAGTAACAAATGACTTATTTGCGCCTGGAATGTTACCCTTGATTAAAAGTACGCCATTTTCTGTATCAGCCTTAACGATTTCCAAGTTTTGGATTGTAACTCGTTTGCCACCCATGCGACCAGGTAATACCTTGCCAGGGAATACACGGTTAATGATTGAACCCATTGAACCTGGACGACGGTGATAACGAGAACCGTGTGCCATTGGTCCACGACTTTGGCCCCAACGCTTGATGTTACCTTGGAAACCGTGTCCCTTTGAAGTACCTGTTACATCTACAAATTCGCCAGCTTCGAAAATATCAGCTTTGATTTCGTCACCAACGTTATATTCTCCAAGCTCTACACCGCGAATTTCACGAACGAAGCGCTTAGGAGCAGTTTTAGCTTTTGCTGCATGACCTTTAGCAGGTTTGTTAGTCTTAACTTCACGTTGGTCATCAAAACCTAATTGAATAGCTTCGTAACCGTCATTTTCCATTGTCTTAACTTGCATAACAACGTTTGAGCCAACTTCAACAACTGTTACAGGTACTAACTCACCATCTTCAGTAAAGACTTGTGTCATACCTACTTTTTTCCCTAAGATTCCTTTTGTGGTCATGAGTACACCTCCAATTTAATTAATTTAGAATTATAATTTGATTTCGATATCTACACCTGATGGTAAATCAAGTTTCATCAATGAATCAACTGTCTTTGGTGTAGGATTTACAATGTCGATTAAACGCTTGTGTGTGCGCATTTCGAATTGTTCACGAGAATCCTTATCTTTGTGTGGTGAACGGATAACTGTATATAATGTCCGTTCTGTTGGCAAAGGAATTGGACCTGAAATTTGAGCACCTGTTCTCTTTGCTGTTTCAACAATCTTATCAGCAGATTGATCTAAAATACGATGTTCGTATGCTTTTAAACGAATACGAATTTTTTGTTTTGCCATGATGTTCCCTCCTTCGTCTATTTTTAAAATAAGACTAGCTCCGTGAAAATTACCGATTCACTCGTGGCAAAGCGGCCGGGTGTGTCGCAACCTTTCACATCTTAGCTTATTTATAAACACAGAACAAAATACTTACAAAATCGCAAGTACTCTAATAGTTTATTACAATAAATACGAAAAAGCAAGGACTTTTCTGATTTCAAGCCTACTATAAGAATTATTTTACCCATTATAAGGCAAAAATAAAAAGCCATGCTCGCGCATGACTTTTTATCATTTAATTATTAACCAGCGTTACCGCCGTTCTTCTTAATAATTTCTTCTTGAATTGACTTCGGAACTGGTTCGTAGTGATCCATTGTCATTGTGAATGTCCCACGACCTTGAGTTGCTGAACGCAATGTTGTTGCGTAACCAAACATTTCAGCCAATGGTACATAAGCATTAACAACTTGTGAACCGCCACGGGCTTCCATTCCGTCAACCCGACCACGACGAGCTGTAACGTGTCCCATAACATCACCTAAGTTGTCTTCAGGACATACGATTTCAACTTTCATGATTGGTTCAAGGATAACTGCGCCAGCTTTAGCTGCAGCATTCTTCAAAGCTAATGATGCAGCAACTTTGAAGGCTGCTTCACTTGAGTCGACTTCGTGGTAACTACCATCATATAACTTAGCCTTAACGTCGATCAATGGATAACCAGCCAAGACACCGTTTTGCATGGCTTCCTTCAAACCTTGTTCAACTGAAGGAATGTATTCACGAGGAACAACCCCACCAACGATAGCATCTTCGAATTCGAAGCCTTTACCTTCTTCGTTTGGTGTGAATTCGATCCAAACATCACCATATTGACCTTTACCACCTGATTGACGAACGAATTTACCTTGAGCAGATACTTGCTTTGTAAATGTTTCACGGTAAGCAACTTGTGGTTCACCAACTTTAGCTTCAACGTGGAATTCACGCTTCATCCGGTCAACAATGATATCCAAGTGCAATTCACCCATCCCGGCGATCAATGTTTCACCAGTTTCTTGGTTTGTTTCAGCCTTGAATGATGGGTCTTCTTCAGCAAGCTTTTGTAAAGCAACATCCATCTTATCTTGGTCAGCTTTTGACTTCGGTTCAACTGAAACTTGGATAACTGGATCTGGGAATTCCATTGATTCAAGAATCAATGGGTGATCTGGGTCTGTTAATGAATCCCCAGTTGTTGTATCCTTCAAACCGATTGCGGCTGCAATATCACCTGAGAATACCTCTGGGATTTCTTTCCGGTGGTTTGAGTGCATTTGCAACAAACGACCAACACGTTCACGCTTGCCCTTTGTAGCGTTCAATACGTATGAACCAGCTTCCAAAGTACCTGTGTAAACCCGTAAGTATGTTAAACGACCAACGAATGGGTCTGTTGCGATCTTAAATGCTAAACCAGCAAATGGCTTTGAGTCATCAGCAATTAAGTCAACTTCTTCACCTGTGTCAGGATCTGTAGCTGTATATGGCTTAACATCTAATGGTGATGGCAAGTAGTCGTTAACCCCATCAAGCATCATTTGAACACCTTTGTTCTTGAATGCTGAACCAGCAAATACTGGGAAGAGGTCTAATGTTAATGTTCCGCGACGAATTGCTGCCCGAAGTTCATCGTTTGAAATTTCTTCACCGCCAAGGTATTTTTCCATGATTTCATCGTCAACATCGGCGATTTGTTCAATCATTTCTTCACGACGCTTTTCAGCTTCTTCACGGTATTCTTCTGGAATATCAACTGTATCCCACTTTGAACCTAACTTATCTTCGTCATAAAGGTCAGCCTTCATTTCGATTAAGTCGATAACCCCTTCGAATTCATCTTCGGCACCAATTGGCATTTGAACTGGCAATGGGTTTGCTTGAAGACGATCCCGAATTGTATCAACTGAGTAATCAAAGTTAGCACCAATCTTATCCATCTTGTTAACAAAAACGATCCGTGGAACCCCGTATGTACTTGCTTGACGCCATACGTTTTCAGTTTGTGGTTCTACCCCTGATTGGGCATCCAAAACAACAACGGCCCCATCTAAAACACGAAGTGAACGTTCAACTTCGATTGTGAAGTCAACGTGCCCTGGGGTATCAATAATGTTGATTCGGTGATCTTTCCATTGAGCTGTTGTAGCAGCTGATGTGATTGTGATCCCACGTTCTTGTTCTTGTTCCATCCAGTCCATTTGTGAAGCACCATCGTGTGTTTCACCAATTTTGTGAATTTTACCTGTATAATAAAGAATACGTTCTGTTGTAGTTGTTTTACCAGCATCGATGTGAGCTACGATCCCGATATTACGTGTTTTTTCCAAAGGGAATTCACGTTTATTAGCCATGGAAATATTCTCTCCTTCCAATTATTAAATCAATCGAATTTTCAAAAAAATGACTATTATAGGATAAAAGAATCTATAACAGCCATTCCACAAAATATTACCAACGATAGTGTGCGAATGCACGGTTTGCATCAGCCATCTTGTGTGTATCTTCACGTTTCTTAACAGAAGCACCAGTATTGTTAGCTGCATCCATAATTTCTTTTGCTAAACGTTCAGACATTGTGTGTTCACCACGAAGACGAGCGTAGTTTACGATCCAACGTAAACCTAATGTACGACGACGGTCTGGACGTACTTCGATCGGAACTTGGTAGTTAGAACCACCAATCCGGCGGGCCTTAACTTCCAAAACAGGCATAACGTTTTCCATTGCTTGTTCAAAGACTTCCAATGGATCCTTGCCAGTCTTTTCTTTGATCATATCAAATGCTTCGTATAAAATTTTTGAAGCTGTACCACGCTTACCATCTAACATAAGGTGGTTAATTAAACTTGTAACCAATTGTGAATGATAAATTGGATCTTCAGGTACTTCGCGTTTTGCTGCAGGACCTTTTCTTGGCATATGCTCTACCTCCTAAAATGAGTATTGATTATTTCTTCTTAGGCTTCTTTGCACCATATTTTGAACGGCTTTGCATCCGGCCTTCAACACCAGCTGTATCCAAAGCACCACGAATAACATGGTAACGAACACCAGGCAAGTCTTTTACACGGCCACCACGAATTAAAACAACACTGTGTTCTTGCAAGTTGTGACCAATACCTGGAATGTAAGCTGTGACTTCGATCAAGTTTGACAAACGCACACGTGCGTACTTCCGCAAAGCTGAGTTAGGCTTCTTTGGTGTCATTGTACCAACACGAGTTGCAACCCCACGCTTTTGTGGAGCTGGAGTGTTTGTTTGAACTTTTTTGTAACTGTTGTACCCAAAGTTTAAAGCTGGGGAATTAGATTTTGAACCTTTAGACTTACGACCTTTACGAACTAATTGGTTAATTGTAGGCATCTAAAGCTTCCTCCTTCCTTAATTGTCATTTTTCTAGTACACACACCCAGGAGTTTCTTTTTTAATTATAAAAAAACTCGGTGTGAGATATTACTGTGCTAAACAGTTCTCATAAAGCACCTTTTTTAATTTATCACAGAGCATTTTTGATGTCAATTCAATTTCAAAAATAATTTTAAATTTCGTAATTATCTTTAGGAGGGACTTTATGTTAATTATCTTTTTTATTCTCGGAACCGTATGTGTTTCATTTGGAATGTGCCAAGCACGGCGGTATGTTGAGCAAATTCAAAACTGCAGCTGGTCGATTTGTGATCATTGCCATCAGCGACTTAAATGGTGGCAGTTGATTCCAATTTTTGGATACCTGCTTCAGGGCGGAAAGTGTGTTAATTGCCATTTTCCAATCACGGTTGCTTACCCCATCGGTGAATTTCTCGGCGGAGGATTCTTCATTTGCTTATTTTCAACTTTTTCCGGCTTAGCTGCAATTCAATTTGGTTTCTTATTAACTTGGCTTTTAATTTTAGCACTTGAAGATTTCTTCACCCGGACGGTCTCGCTTAACCTTTTGCTTGGTGGCACATGCAGTGTTCTCTTAATCTTTGGCAATCGAATTTTCAATATTCCGTTAATTCAAATCGAGTTCTGGATCATCATCAGTGGAAGTCTCGCAATTTTATCGCTTAACAATTACTTTGGATGGGCTGATACCTGTCTGATAAGTTTATTTGGAATTTTATTTCCACCAATTACCCTTGCGGTGATCATTTTAATTGCTTCTTGCGGTGCCTTCATTACATTGAAGTTTTCAAATCAAACCACGCTTCCTTTTATTCCATGGCTTTTAATTGGAATCATTGTAACTTTACTTTTGCATTTAACAACCTGATCAGTCTTACTAAATAAAAAAATGGTAATCTCCAACGAGATTACCATTTTAAATTATTCATTATTTTTGGTCTGGCAACTTTGTACTTTCTTCAACCCCGATTTGCTTAGCAACATCTGAAATTGAGTAGACATTGTCGGTTGCAAGTCCAGTTTCTTCAGGCTGAATATCGTGGTACTTCTTCATTCCGGTACCAGCTGGAATTGTCTTCCCAATAATAACATTTTCTTTCAAACCGATTAATGGGTCGTTCTTGCCGCGAATTGCTGCGTCCGTCAATACCCGAGTTGTTTCTTGGAATGATGCAGCTGATAAGAAACTGTTTGTTTCCAAAGCAGCCTTTGTGATTCCGAGAAGAACTGGCCGTGATGTTGCAGGAATTCCACCCTTTACAAGGGTTTCAACGTTGCGATCCATAAATTCGCTTGTATCCATTAATGTTCCTGGAAGCATTGATGTGTCACCAGGATCCATGATGCGAACTTTTTGAAGCATTTGCCGGGTCATGATTTCAACGTGCTTATCTGAAATATCTACCCCTTGCATCCGGTAAACCTTTTGGATTTCGTGTAAGATGTAGTTTTCAGTTGATAAGACGTCGCGAACCTTGATCAATTCCTTTGGATCGATTGAACCAACTGTCAACGGATCACCACGGTGGACTGAGTCGCCTTCCTTAACCTTCAATACTGAAGTAAATGGCAAATCATATGTCCGAGTATCAGTTTCACCCGCAACCGTAACAACCTTCGTTCTTTCAGCTGGGTTTTCTTCAACCGTATCAACAACCCCAGTAACTTCACTGATGATTGCGCGTCCTTTAGGATTCCGTGCTTCAAACAATTCTTGAACACGAGGAAGCCCTTGAGTAATATCACCGTCGCCAGCAACCCCACCTTGGTGGAAGTTCCGCATTGTCAATTGCGTACCTGGTTCACCGATTGACTGAGCAGCAACCGTTCCGACTGCTTCCCCAACTTCAACCTCATCACCGGTTGCCAAGTTCCGGCCATAGCAGCGAACACATACCCCGTGACGAGTGTTGCATGTAAATGCTGACCGGATCGTTACCTTTTCAACACCTGCATCAACGACCTTTTGAGCCATTTCTTCATCAACCAATGTGTTTGCTGGAACAATTACTTCACCAGTTTCAGGGTTCTTGACCGTCTTCATTGTGTACCGGCCTAAGATCCGGTCGTACAATGGTTCGATCATTTCGTTACCTTCCTTGATAGCGTAAACGTCTAATCCACGGTCAGTGCCACAATCTTCTTCACGAACAATGACATCTTGGGCAACGTCAACCAAACGCCGGGTCAAGTATCCTGAGTTCGCAGTCTTCAAAGCCGTATCTGTCATTCCTTTACGAGCACCGTGTGAAGAAATAAACATTTCCAAAACAGAAAGCCCTTCACGGAAGTTTGAGATAACTGGCAATTCCATGGTCTTACCGTTTGGAGCAGCCATCAAACCACGCATCCCTGATAACTGCGTAAAGTTTGAAATGTTACCACGCGCACCTGAATCACTCATCATTTGGATTGGGTTTGATGGATCCATGTTTTCAACCAACTTCATTTGGATGTCATCCTTAGCCTTATTCCAAATTGCAATGACCCGGTTATAACGTTCATCTTCAGTGATCAAACCACGCCGGAATTGTTTCTTAACAACTTCAACGTTCTTCCGTGCTTCAGCAATAATTTCTGGCTTTTCTTTCAAAACAGTAACGTCAGCAATCCCAACCGTTAATCCGGACTTCGTTGATTCGAAGTAGCCAAGATCCTTCATCCGGTCAAGCAATTCTGAGGCTGCTGTTACTTTGTATTCCTTGTAAACTTGGGCAATGATATCTGATAAGAAACCTGACTTGAACGGTCCGATCAAATCTTGTTTCTTCAAGAATTCGTGAATATCTTCACCTGGTTCCAAGAAATACTTGTCTGGAATATGACCTTGTAAGTTTTCTTGGGTTGGTTCATTCAAGTATACAAAGTCATCTGGCAAGATTTCGTTAAAGATTGCCTTTCCGACAGTCGTTACCAAAATCCGTTCCTTTTGCCAATCAGTAAATGGCTTACCCTTTGCAGCTAATGATGATGTTTGCAAACCAATCCGTGTATGCAAGTGAACATAGTTGTTTTGGTATGCTGTCCGCGCTTCGTTAACATCCTTAAAGATCATGCCTTCGCCTTCACGATCTTTTTCTTCAAGGGTAATGTAGTAGTTCCCGATAGTCATATCCTGTGATGGTGAGATGATCGGCTTTCCATCTTTTGGTGCCAAAATGTGATGAGCAGCAAGCATCAGCAACCGTGCTTCAGCTTGGGCTTCATCAGATAATGGAACGTGGATCGCCATCTGGTCCCCATCAAAATCGGCGTTATAAGCTTCACATGCTAATGGGTGTAACCGCATTGCTTTTCCGTCAACCAAAACTGGTTCGAAGGCTTGAATCCCTAAACGGTGAAGTGTAGGGGCCCGGTTAAGCAATACTGGGTGGCCCTTAATAACGTCATCTAAGACATCCCAAATATCTTCATCGCGGCGGTCGATCTTCCGCTTAGCGTTCTTGATATTTGATGCCATATCACGTTTAACAAGTTCACGCATCATAAATGGTTTGAACAATTCCAAAGCCATTTCGTGCGGAATACCCATTTGAGTTAACTTCAATTTTGGCCCAACATCAATAACTGAACGACCAGAATAGTCAACCCGTTTCCCAAGTAAGTTCTGACGGAACCGACCTTGCTTACCCTTTAACATGTGTGAAAGGGACTTCAACGGACGGTTCCCTGGTCCAGTAACTGGACGGCCACGCCGACCATTATCGATCAAAGCATCAACGGCTTCTTGTAACATCCGCTTTTCGTTTTGAACAATGATTCCAGGAGCATTTAAGTCCAATAACCGCTTTAACCGGTTATTCCGGTTGATAACCCGGCGATACAAATCGTTCAAGTCAGACGTTGCAAACCGACCACCTTCAAGTTGAACCATTGGCCGTAAATCAGGCGGGATAACCGGGATTGCATCCATAACCATCCATTCAGGTTCATTTCCTGAGTCAAGGAATGCTTCCAAGATATCCAACCGCCGAACAGCACGGGTCCGCTTTTGGCCAGTTGCGTCACGCAATTCTTCCTTTAATTCGTCGCATTCTTTTTGAAGATCAACATCCCGCAATAAGGTCCGGATAGCTTCAGCACCCATTCCGGCCTTGAATGCGTCTTTTCCGTATTCGTCTACTTTTTCACGGTACTCTGCTTCGGTCAAAAGTTGCTTCTTTTCAAGTGGAGTTTCACCTGGGTCAGTAACAACATATGATGCAAAGTAGATGATTTCTTCCAAAGCACGTGGACTCATGTCTAAGACTAAGCCCATCCGACTTGGAATTCCTTTGAAGTACCAGATGTGAGTTACAGGAGCAGCTAATTCGATGTGACCCATCCGTTCACGCCGAACCTTTGCTTGTGTAACTTCAACGCCACAACGGTCGCAAACGACGCCTTTGTAACGAATCCGTTTGTACTTTCCGCAGGCACATTCCCAGTCTTTTGTAGGTCCGAAAATCCGTTCATCAAAAAGACCGTCTTTTTCAGGCTTCAATGTACGATAGTTGATTGTTTCCGGCTTCTTAACTTCACCATATGACCAGCTCCGAATCTTGTCTGATGAAGCTAATCCAATTTGCATACTATCGAATTTATTGACATCGATCAAAGGACCGACCTCCCTTTCATTTTTTTCTTTCAGTTTTTACTAACAAATAATTACTTATTATCGTCTTTCCGTTCGTCAGGATTCCGATCTTCTTCCTGCTTCATTACGTCTTGAGCTTGTTTGTTTTCTTCTTTTTCTTTAAGCTTTGCAACCGCATCAACATTAATTACGCTGTCGTCATCGTCATCAATGTCACGCAATTCAATTTCGTTCTTATCTGCATCAAGAACCTTCATATCAAGGCCTAAAGCTTGAAGTTCCTTAACAAGAACACGGAATGATTCTGGAACACCTGGTTGTGGGATTGGTTCACCCTTAACAATTGCTTCATATGTCTTAACACGACCAACAACGTCGTCTGACTTATATGTTAAGATTTCTTGCAATGTGTAAGCAGCACCGTAAGCTTCCAAGGCCCAAACTTCCATTTCACCGAAACGCTGGCCCCCAAATTGAGCTTTCCCACCAAGTGGTTGTTGGGTAACTAATGAGTAAGGTCCGATTGAACGTGAGTGAATCTTATCATCAACCATGTGTGCCAGTTTCATGTAGTACATGACCCCAACGGCAATCCGGTTGTCGAATGGTTCACCTGTCCGGCCATCATAAAGAATACTCTTTCCGTCGCCTGGTAAACCGGCTTCCTTAAAGGCATCCCAAATATCTTCATCACGCGCACCATCGAAAACAGGCGTTGCAACATGAATTCCTAACTTCCGTGCAGCCATTCCCAAGTGCAAGTCAAGAACCTGTCCGATGTTCATCCGTGATGGCACACCCATTGGTGACAACATAATGTCAATTGGAGTTCCATCAGGCATGAATGGCATATCTTCTTCTGGAATAACAACTGAAACCGTCCCTTTATTACCGTGACGACCAGCCATCTTATCCCCAACTTGTAATTTCCGCTTTTGAGCAATGAATACCCGAACCATTTGGTTAACTCCAGGTGCTAATTCATCGCCAGCTTCACGGGTGTAAACCTTAACTTCACGAACGATTCCGCCACCGCCGTGAGGAACCCGAAGTGAGGTATCCCGAACTTCACGTGCTTTTTCGCCAAAGATTGCGTGTAATAACCGTTCTTCGGCTGATAATTCAGTAACTCCCTTTGGCGTTACCTTACCAACCAAGATATCACCGTCATGAACTTCGGCACCAACCCGAACGATTCCGAATTCATCCAAGTCTTTCAAAGCGTCTTCGCCGACGTTTGGAATTTCACGGGTGATTTCTTCCGGTCCAAGTTTCGTATCCCGCGCTTCTGATTCATGAGCTTCAATGTGAATTGAAGTATAAACATCTTCCTTAACTAACCGTTCGTTGATGGCAATCGCATCTTCGAAGTTGTAACCGTCCCATGTCATGAAGGCAATCAATGGGTTTTGACCTAAGGCTAATTCACCTTGTTCCATTGCAGGACCGTCAGCCAATACTTCGTCAGCCTTAACGTGTTCGCCAACACGGACGATTGGTGTTTGGTTGTAGTTCTTTCCACTATTTGAACGGTGGAACTTCATCAACTTATAAGTATCAAGCGTTCCGTCTTCACGCCGAACGCGAACTTCACAAGCATCAACGTATTCAACAACCCCATCATGTTCACAAATCAAAGCGTCACCTGAGTCGTGAGCAGCCTTGTATTCGATCCCGGTTCCAACTAATGGAGCGTGTGGTTGAATCAACGGAACAGCTTGCCGTTGCATGTTAGCCCCCATCAAGGCCCGGTTTGAGTCATCGTTTTCCAAGAATGGAATACATGCTGTCGCAACCGCAACAACTTGCTTAGGTGAAACATCCATGTAGTCAACCTTATCGATTGAAACTTCAATGTTGTCATCTTTGTGCCGTGCCATAACAACGTCATCTACAAATGAGCCATCATCATTTAATGGTGAGTTAGCTTGTGCTACAACGTAGTTATCTTCTTCATCGGCAGCCAAGTAATCGATCTTGTCTGTAACCTTGTGTGTTTCCCATGAAACGCGCCGATATGGTGTTTCAATAAAACCATACTTATTGACCCGTGCGTATGATGAAAGGTTGTTGATCAACCCGATGTTTGGTCCTTCAGGAGTTTCAATTGGGCACATCCGGCCATAGTGAGTATAGTGAACATCACGAACTTCATATCCGGCACGGTCACGTGTCAAACCACCAGGTCCTAAAGCTGATAACCGCCGCTTGTGTTCCAAACTACCTAATGGGTTTGTTTGGTCCATGAATTGTGAAAGTTGTGAACTACCAAAGAATTCCTTGATTGAAGCAACAACTGGCCGAATGTTGATCAATTGTTGTGGCGTAACGGTTGATGTATCTTGGATCGACATCCGTTCACGAACAACCCGTTCCATCCGTGCAAGTCCAATCCGGAATTGATTTTGAAGCAATTCACCAACTGAACGAATCCGCCGGTTACCCAAGTGATCAATATCGTCAGTTGAACCGAAACCTTCTTGTAAGTTAAAGAAGTAGTTCATTGAAGCGATAATATCTGCTGGGGTAATGTGCTTGTACTTCAAGTCAATGTTGCCATTGCCAATCATGTTAATAACCTTTTCAGGGTCATTAGCTGAGTAAACTTTAATTACTTGAAGGGTCATTGGATCTTGAACGACCCCTTCTTCTGAAGGTTGGTATGTAACCGTCTTAAAGTCTTCCCGGTCTAAGTATGGAGCAAGTTTGTCCATAACCTTCTTATCAATTACGTCGCCTTTATTAACAATGATTTCACCTGTATCAGGATCAGCCAATGTTTCAGCAACCGTTGTATTCAGCAACCGCGTCTTCAAGCTCAACTTCTTGTTGATCTTGTAACGGCCAACTGGTGCCAAATCATAACGTTTTGGATCAAAGAAACGAGCTGTCAACAAGCTTCTTGAAGAATCAGCCGTCTTTGGTTCACCTGGACGTAACCGTTCGTAAATATCCTTTAATGATTCTTCGACCCGTGAGTCTTCGGTGTTCTTGTGGACATCCTTTTCAAGGGTCAGCATTAATGAATCAGTTTCACCCATCATTTCGATGATTTCTGAATCTGATCCGTATCCCAAAGCCCGAATTAATTCAGTCATTGGAATCTTCCGGGTCCGGTCAATCCGGACATATGCAACATTCTTTGAGTCGGTTTCATATTCTAACCAAGCACCCCGGTTAGGAATAACCGTTGTTCCATAAATGTTGCGGCCGTTCTTATCTAATTCTGAAGAGTAATATACCCCTGGTGAACGGACAAGTTGTGAAACAATAACCCGTTCTGCCCCATTAATAATGAAAGTTCCTTGTTTTGTCATTAACGGGAAGTCGCCAAAGAAGACGTCTTGGGATTTAATTTCACCAGTTTCATGGTTTGTTAACCGCAAAGTAACGTGTAATGGTGCAGAATAGTTTGCATCATGTTCACGCGCTTCATCAACGGTATACTTTGGTTCTAATAATTGGTAATCGACAAATTCCAAAGATAATGTACCGGCAAAGTCATCGATTGGCATAATATCTTCAAACATTTCCCGAAGACCTTCATCTAAGAACCAGTTGTAGGAATCTGTTTGAATCTCGATCAAGTTTGGTAAATCAAGCACTTCTTTGATTCGAGAATAACTTCTGCGTACACGATGCTTACCGTATTTTACTAAGTGTCCTGCCAAGTTGTTCACCTCTCCAAAAATTTTGTAAATCGTTAATATTACAATTTGTTTACAAATTCAAAAATAATGCTCTTTTTCTGTTTTTTTGGCAAAAAAAAACCAAAAACAGATTCGTTGAAAACTTCAAACTACACTATTTTTGTTTCACCTACCAGTATGGACAATATATCACACTGGACCTTCGATCTACAATTATACTTTAATAGTATACTAACATTTCACCTGCCCGTCAACCTTTACCCCTTTAAAAATCAGCCATTTGCGTTATATAATAAACAGTATTATTTAAGTTTGGGAGAGAACAACATGGAAAAAAAGACAATCGATCAAGCGAAAGTCCACTCATACATCGATCATCTTCAAAATCAAACTCACGAAAAGATGATGGAACATCTTAAAGCCTTTAATGATGGGGTATTTGCAATCATCATTACAATTCTTGCGTTAGAAATTCCAGCCCCGCATTCGCAGGCTGCATATCCCGCATTTACCAAATCGATTTCGATCTTTTTGATCAGCT
>NZ_JAULLI010000051.1:0-583 GCF_030518115.1 Ligilactobacillus sp. 110_WCHN | reverse complement strand
CGTCTAATTTCATCGGCGTGTAACACGGCGTAGGTAGTTCTCTTAATTCACCTGGCTGTAATTGGTAATCGTCATCAACCGTCACTACTTCATACCCGGTAATGCTATCTTTCTTATAGCGATAAATATCCATAATAGAAACTCCCTTCTAGTAAATGGTGCAGACACCTTGGCAAATGTTATTACCTTGGTTGCTATTACTCATATATCCCAAGCAAGTGAGTGTATTATCTGACCCGTCAAAACGCATGATATAATCTCCCAATCGGAACGGAGTTTGGTTTACTTGATTAAGGCCTGACCCCGAAGCAAATTGAACCACTGGCTTCCCAACCGCAGATTGTGGGATTTGGCAGTTTGCACGAACACAAGCACCAATATATCCCTTGCCAACGAGTGGTATAAATTCAATATAGCCAAATCCACTTTCATTAGTTGTTACGCCGTTAAGCAAATTCATTCCGCTAGAGCCGTTTTGTGTAGCGGCAACTAACGGTGCTCCCTTAACCATAATTCCGCTTTCGAGGTCATAACCCAAACTTGCTAATTCCGGAACTTGATACTTAATTACATTCGCATCAAC
>NZ_JAULLI010000050.1:0-843 GCF_030518115.1 Ligilactobacillus sp. 110_WCHN | reverse complement strand
CAGCTTTAACATGCTTGATTAATTCAAAATCATAGCTGCGGATTTCTACACGATATGTATCGTCAATTTTAATCACTGTCATTTATCTTCCTCCAATAAC
This sequence comes from Ligilactobacillus sp. 110_WCHN, assembly GCF_030518115.1. Lineage (NCBI taxonomy): Bacteria > Bacillati > Bacillota > Bacilli > Lactobacillales > Lactobacillaceae > Ligilactobacillus > Ligilactobacillus sp. 110_WCHN. The sequence continues at coordinate 743 of NZ_JAULLI010000050.1, read as the reverse complement.
TCTGGGTTTTCGTGAATGTTGCCAATGATTTTGCATTTCTTTTCATAACTTGATAGATGTTCATACATGGCTACATCTTTGCTTTTTAAAACATAGCAGCCCTTATCCCAAACAACTTGTGAATGTTCAATTGTATAATCATAAGCTTCAACAATATCCCCTTCATAAATCAATTTGCCGTTTTTGTCTTTTAAACCGCTGCATTGTTCGGCAATATATTTGCTACTTTCTGCAATTTCAGCAAGAGTCATTACACGCAGATTTCCTGCGGTTGAATAAAATTCCAGTCCTTTTTCAACACCGTAAATATACTTTTTGTTTTCTTTGTCCCACGCTCTGTATTTAAATCTATCTTGCATTTCGCTTCTTCTCTCTTTCGTAATAATCTTTTTCAAATTTCAACATGTTCAAACATTCGTGAAGAACTATTTTCGCCATGCTATCCAATTCGATATTTCCTGTCTTGCCCGTTTCAGCAAGTTCAATCAAATCACCGACGCTTAGTTGCATAATGATTTGCTCCTTTCGTTATCATTGCCCAATAAAAGAAATTACAGTCATGAAAATAATTAGATTAAACGGAAGTATGATAATTGATATAAAACTTAAATCATCATCGCCATTTTTATTTAACTTAACTGCTGCTATCAATTCACCGAGTAAAACTATGGTTGCAAAAGCAACAACAGTACAGAACATTATTGTTTTATGCATTTCTTCGCTCCTTTCCTGAAACTTGGTGT